>NZ_KV815371.1:0-41210 GCF_001814225.1 Neisseria sp. HMSC070F02
AAAAATGCCGTCTGAAAGGTTTTCAGACGGCATTGGTTCACGGGCCGCGCTCGGGGATTTCGGTAAAATCAGTCGGCAACCGCCATCAGGCTGGCGTTGCCGCCGACGGCTGTGGTGTTGACGCTGCAAGAGATTTCTTCAAACACTTGCAGGATGTCGAGTCCGTTTTCCGAAGGGAGGATGCGGATGAGTGCGCCGTCGTGGGCGGCAAGTTCCTGTTTGCGCGCGCTGTCCAAAGGCGACAGGGCGGCAACGTGGCTGATGTCGGCGGTTTCGGGTTTGCCGTTGACCAGCAGCAGACCTTCCAAGTCGGCGGTGTAGGAAGCCAGCGGGCTGTCGGGTTCGACCACTGCCTGTACGCCGGAGGCGGCAAGTTCGGTTAGGGCGCAGAAGGCTTGCAGGAGGCTGCCGCCGTGTACCCAGACGCGTTTTGGCGCGTGCCATGAGATGCTGTTGCGCTCGCCGGTCGGGCCGGTAAGGACGGTTTCGGCACGGCGCAGGGTGCGGATGCGGGCGTGTCCCAAAGCGGCCGCTGCGGCTTTTTTCTCTTCGGCGTTGAACGGCAGTTTGTGAACCAGTGCTTCGAGGCGTTTGAGCGCGGCTTCGTCTGCCTGTCCGATTTGGCTCAGGGTCGGGGCAACCCATTCGGGGATGCGGGTCAGTTTTTGCAGGTAGAACGAACCGCCTGCTTTGGGGCCTGTGCCGGACAGACCGTGTCCGCCGAAGGGCTGTACGCCGACGACTGCGCCGACGATGTTGCGGTTGACGTAAACGTTGCCGGCTTCGATGCGGCTGCGGATGTGGCGTACTGTGCCTTCGATGCGGCTGTGTACGCCGTGGGTCAGGGCGTAGCCTTTGCTGTTGATTTGGTCGATGACGCTGTCGAGTTTGTCGGCGCGGTAGCGGACGACGTGCAGGACGGGACCGAAGACTTCGCGTTGCAGTTCGTTGAGGTTGTTCAATTCAAACAGGATGGGGCGGACGAACGTGGATTTTTCGGAATCGACATCGGCAGCGGTTTTGACTTCGTGGTAAGACTTGGCAACGCCTTTCATTTTGTTGATGTGGTTCAACAGGTTTTGCTGTGCTTCGGCATCGATGACGGGGCCGACATCGGTAGTGAGCTGAATCGGTTTGCCGACGACGAGTTCGTCCATCGCGCCTTTGATCATGTCGAGCATACGGTCGGCAACGTCTTCTTGGACGCACAAGATACGCAGGGCGGAGCAGCGTTGTCCCGCGCTGTCGAAGGCGGAGTTCAATACGTCGGCGCAGACTTGTTCGGCAAGTGCGGTGGAATCGACAATCATGGCGTTTTGTCCGCCGGTTTCGGCAATCAGGACGGGATTGTCGCCGCGTTTGGCAAGGGCTTTGTTGATCAGGCGCGCCACTTCGGTCGAGCCGGTGAAAATCACGCCGCCGATGCGGGCATCGTTGGTCAATGCCGCACCCACGTCGCCTGCGCCGAGGACGAGTTGCAGGGCGGAAGTCGGGATGCCGGCTTCGTGCATGAGGGAAACGGCATAACCGGCAATCAGGCTGGTTTGTTCGGCGGGTTTGGCGATGACGGTGTTGCCTGCCGCCAATGCGGAAACGACTTCGCCGGTAAAGATGGCGAGCGGGAAGTTCCACGGGCTGATGGCGACAATCGCGCCGACGGCTTTTGCGTCTTGAGGCAGGGTATGTTCGGCTTCGTTTGCGTAGTAGCGGCAGAAATCGACGGCTTCGCGCACTTCGGCAATGGCGTTGTTCAGCGTTTTGCCTGCTTCGCGCACGGCAAGCATCATCAGCGCGGGGGTGTGCTGTTCGAGCAGGTCGGCGAAACGGCGCAGGCAGGCGGCGCGTTCGGCGGCAGGTGTCGCACTCCATTCGGGGAACGCGGCAACGGCTGCGCCAACCGCTTTTTGGGCAAGCGCGGCATCGGCAAAGCTGACTGTGCCGACGATGTCGTCGTGGTCGGCAGGGTTTTTAATCGGTTGCGCTTCGCCGACATCGCGGGCTTTGCCGTTGACGATGGATGCGGCGTGGAAGTCTTGCGCGGCGGCTTTGTTCATCTGTTCTTGAAGCTGCTGCAATACGTTTTCGTTGCTCAAGTCCACGCCTTGCGAGTTCAGACGGCATTTGCCGTACAAATCGCGCGGCAGCGGCAGGGCGTTGTGCAGGTGGATGCCTTGTTCGGCGATGGTGTCGAACGGGCTGCGGATGAGCGTGTCGATGCTGATGTTTTCATCGACGATTTGGTTGACGAAAGACGAGTTCGCGCCGTTTTCCAACAGGCGGCGCACCAAGTAGGCGAGCAGGGTTTCGTGTGTGCCGACCGGGGCGTACACGCGCACGCGGCGGCCTAAGTTTTGCGGGCCGACGACTTGGTCGTACAGGGTTTCGCCCATACCGTGCAGGCATTGGTGTTCAAAATCTTTGCCTTTACCCATTTGGTAGATTGCGCCCAAAGTGTAGGCGTTGTGGGTGGCAAATTGCGGGAATACCGCGTCTTGCGCGGAAAGCAGTTTGCGCGCGCAGGCGAGGTAGGAGATGTCGGTGTGGACTTTGCGGGTGTAGGTCGGATAGCCGTTCAAGCCGTCCACTTGCGCCCATTTGATTTCGCTGTCCCAATACGCGCCTTTGACGAGGCGGATCATTAGTTTTTGGTTGTTGCGGCGGGCAAGGTCGATCAGGTAGTCGATAACGAACGGACAACGTTTTTGGTAGGCTTGGACAACGAAACCGATACCTTTGTAGCCAGCCAAGTCAGGGTCTGAAACCAAAGCCTCCATCAAATCCAAAGACAGCTCCAGACGGTTGGCTTCTTCGGCATCGATGTTGATACCGATATCGTATTTTTTACCCAAAAGGAACAGCTCTTTCAGGCGCGGCAACAGTTCGCCCATCACACGGCCGTGTTGGGCGCGCGAGTAGCGCGGATGGATGGCGGAAAGTTTGACGGAAATGCCGTTGCCTTCGTAAACGCCTTGTCCTGCCGCATCTTTGCCGATGGCGTGGATGGCTTCGACATAGTCGCGGTAGTAGCGGTCGGCATCGGCTTGGGTGTAGGCGGCTTCGCCCAACATATCGAAGGAGAAGCGGTAGCCCATTTTTTCGCGTTCTTTGCCGTTTTGCAGGGCTTCTTCAATGGTCTGTCCGGTGACGAACTGTTTGCCCAACAGGCGCATGGCGTAATTTACGCCTTGGCGGATGAGCGGTGCGCCGCCTTTGCTGATCAGGCGGCTGAGTGCGGAACTCATTTGTCTGTCGTTTGTGGCGGTCAGTTTGCCGGTAATCAGCAGGCCCCAGGCGGCGGCGTTGACGAAGAGGGAAGGGCTGTTGTTCAAATGGCTTTTCCAGTTGCCGTCTGAAATCTTGTCGGCAATCAGGCGGTCGCGCGTGGCGTTGTCGGGGATACGCAGCAGGGCTTCTGCCAGACACATCAGCGCGATGCCTTCTTCGCTGGAGAGTGAAAACTCGTGCATCAGCGCATCTACGCCGCCGGCTTTGGTGCGGCCGGCGCGGACTTGGGTAACCAAACGGCGGGCAAGCTCGGAGGCGGCGTTGCGCTCTTCGTCGCTCATCTGTGCACGTTGCAACATATCCTGTACGGCTTCGATTTCATTACGGCGGTAGGCATCGGTTATCGCTTGGCGCAGGGCAGTTTGTGCCGGAAATGCAAAATGAAACATTTTTTGGATTCTCCAAAGTTTTTCGGGGGGCAGGCGGCATCGGTGCGGCCTGAATACGGTAATATCGTAATAAATCCGCAGATGAAATACAAGGCTTCAAATGCGGGCAGGGTAGGTGCTTCCGTTTCTTTGAAAATGAAACGGGTAAAACACAAATAAGGCCTGTATGCAGGCAAGGTTTATTTGTGTTTGACCCGGAAACGGGTTCAGACGGCACGAACCGGGATGCCGTGCCGTCTGAAAGGGGTTTATCGGGCGGCGCGGTAATCTGAGTCGGCTTTTTCAAAGCGTTTTTGGATTTCGCGCGAAGGTTCTTTGTTGAACAGGGAAACCAACACGGCAATGATTAAGCAAACAATAAAGCCCGGGACGATTTCGTACATCGTCAACAAGCCGCTTTCGCCTGCTGCTTGAGCCGGTTTTTTTATCCATTCCGCCCATACGACTACGGTTAAGGCACCTGCAACCATACCCGACAACGCGCCGTAGGCAGTGATGCGTTTCCACAATACGGACAGAATCACAATCGGGCCGAACGCCGCACCGAAACCTGCCCACGCATAAGACACCAGTCCCAATACTTTGCTGTTCGGATCGGAAGCAATCAGGATGGAAATCACGGCAATCGCCAAGACCATCAGGCGGCCGACCCATACCAATTCCGACTGTTGCGCGTTTTTACGCAAAAAGCCTTTGTAGAAGTCTTCGGTAATCGCGCTGGAGCAAACCAAAAGCTGGCAGGACAGGGTGGACATCACCGCCGCCAAAATCGCGCTCAAAATAATGCCGGCGATCCAAGGGTTGAACAGCAGGGTGGAAAGCGCGATGAAGATGCGTTCGTGGTTGCCGCTCATAGAAGAAACTTTGTCGGGATTTGCACCGAAATACGCAATGCCGAAATAACCGACCGCCACCGCGCCCGCAAGGCACAACGCCATCCAAGTCATGCCGATGCGGCGTGCGGATACCAGCGATTTCGCGCTTTCGGCCGCCATAAAGCGCGCCAAAATGTGCGGCTGTCCGAAATAGCCCAAGCCCCATGCGGCGGTGGAAATGATGCCGATGACGGTCGTACCGGCAAACAGGCTGCCGTATTCTTTGCCCGTGCCTGCGGCGACGCTTTGAATCGCGGCAGACATCTGTTCCGCGCCGCCCAAGCCCAGATAGACCATTACCGGCGTTAAAATCAGCGCGAAAATCATCAAAGAAGCCTGCAACGTATCCGTCCAGCTGACCGCCAAGAAGCCGCCCAAGAAGGTATAGGCGATGGTCGCGCCCGCGCCCAGCCACATTGCCTGATTGTAAGTCATACCTTCAAACAGGCTTTGGAACAGGGTTGCGCCCGCCACAATGCCCGAGGCGCAATAAATCGTGAAGAAGAACAGGATAATCAGTGCGGAAACCACTTTCATCAAGTGTCCGCCCGCGCCGAAGCGGTGGAAGAAATAATCCGGCAGCGTCAGCGCATTGTTGGCGTATTCGGTATGCACGCGCAGGCGGCCCGCCACCAAGAGCCAGTTGAAATACGCGCCGACCAAGAGGCCGATGGCAATCCAAGCCTCATTCAAACCGCTCAGGTAAATCGCGCCCGGCAGACCCATCAGCAGCCAGCCGGACATATCGGACGCGCCTGCCGACATCGCGGTAACAAACGGGCCTAGGCTGCGCCCGCCCAAAATATAATCGTCGAAATTGCGCGTAGAAAAATAGGCGGCAAGCCCGATGAGAAGGACTGCAACCAGATAGATTGCAAAAGTAATGTACATGGGATTCATGTGCTATTCCTCGTCTAAAACTTCAGAATTACAGGCTTTGAAATTGCAAGCAACTTGCGCCTGAAATGTTTTTCTAATAAAAGTACAACGGAAAATCCAGATACCCGAAAGGGGGATTCGGATAAATTATCTTCAATCACAATAAGATATGTAATAAAACTATATGAAATTGTAAATAATCCGTTTCAGCATAACCCAATTTCTGTTGTTTGCAAAGCACTTAATGGCTTAAAAAGCCGAGTTTGAAACGATGCGCGTCGGAAAAATCATTTAAAACAGTATATTGTTTTGTAATGTCTTGTAATCTGGCGTTGCGCGGAATATGAAATCCGTTTTCAGGCGGCAGGTGTTTTGAGGTGTAATTTAGCAACCGCAAAGGAGGCGCGGTATGTTTTGCCGATTATCCGCCGCCCGTTTTCAGACGGCATTTTTCCTTATACAATAGCCGATTGAATTTGATATGTTCAGGAAGGATACAGATTATGTTCGGCAAGCAGCTTTTTGAAGAAGTCGGTTCGAAAATCAGCGAAACCATCGCCAACAGCCCTGCCAAAGATGTGGAAAAAAATATTAAGGCGATGCTGGGCGGCGCGTTCAACCGTATGGATCTGGTTACGCGCGAAGAATTCGACATCCAGCAGCAGGTTTTAATCAAAACCCGTACCAAACTGGCGGCTTTGGAAGCGCGTTTGGCAAAACTCGAAGCCGCGCAAAATCCCGAACGGGCAGCATTGGAAGCGGCTGAAGCCGCTGCCGAAGAAGCCGTCGCCGAAATCAGGCAGCAAACCGAAGCCGGCGAATAAGGCCGTCTGAAATATGTCGCTTGCCTTGGTTTACAGCCGCGCTTTGAGCGGTATGAATGCGCCGTTGGTCGAAGTGGAAGCCCACCTTGCCAACGGCCTGCCGCATTTCAACATCGTCGGGCTGCCCGATACGGAAGTAAAGGAAAGTCGCGACCGCGTCCGTGCCGCCATTATTCAAAGCGGTTTTGAATTCCCCGCCAAAAAAATTACCGTCAACCTCGCCCCCGCCGACCTGCCCAAAGAGTCGGGGCGTTTCGATTTGCCGATTGCAATCGGCATCCTTGCCGCATCGGGGCAGGTTGCGCCCGAAAAACTGGCGGAATACGAGTTTGCGGGGGAATTGGCACTGTCGGGGCTGTTGCGCCCCGTGCGCGGCGCGTTGGCGATGGCGTGGCAGGGTATGCAGGCAAAACGTGCATTTGTTTTGCCTGAAGAAAACGCAGGACAAGCCGCCGTGATGCGCGGCATTACCGTTTACGGCGCGCGCTCTTTGGGCGAAGTCGCCGCCCATTTGAACGGCATCGAACCTTTGGCGCAAACCGAATGCCAAGTTCCTCAGATGCCGTTTGAACATGGCGGACAACCTGATTTGTGCGATGTGAAAGGTCAGCACACCGCGCGCCTTGCTTTGGAAATCGCTGCCGCAGGCGGACACAGCCTCTTGATGATGGGTCCGCCGGGAACGGGCAAGTCTATGCTCTCCCAACGGCTGCCCGGCATCCTGCCGCCGCTGACCGAAGACGAATTGGTAGAAGTTTGGGCATTGCGTTCGCTCCTGCCCAACCACCAGCAACAACTCGACAGCAACCGTCCTTTCCGCAGTCCGCATCACAGCGCCAGCGCGGCGGCTATGGTCGGCGGCGGTTCCGACCCGCGTCCGGGCGAGATTTCATTGGCGCACCACGGCGTATTGTTTTTGGACGAGCTGCCCGAGTTCGACCGCAAAGTTTTGGAAGTTTTGCGCGAACCGTTGGAAAACGGCGAAATCCACATTTCCCGCGCGGCGCGCCAAGCCGTCTATCCTGCCAAATTCCAACTTGTTGCCGCCATGAACCCCTGCCCGTGCGGTTATCTCGGGCATCCCGTCAAACCCTGCCGCTGCACGCCCGAAAGCGTCGCGCGTTACCGCAGCAAGATTTCCGGGCCGCTGCTCGACCGCATCGATTTGACCATCGAAGTCCCCAGCCTGTCCGCCGCCGAACTGATGCAGCAGGAAGCGGGCGAAAGCAGCGCGTCCGTTTTGGAACGCGTTATCGCCGCCCGCGACAAACAATACGCACGGCAGGGCAAAGTCAACGCCGCTTTGAGCGTCAGCGAACTCGATTCCCAAGCCCGCATCCAAAAAGAAGCGCAGGAAGCATTGGGCGGCCTGCTGGAAAAACTCTCCCTTTCCGCCCGCAGCTTCCACCGCATCATGCGCGTGGCGCGTACATTGGCGGATTTGGCTGGCGACGAAGAAGTCGGCAGAAGCCACGTCATGAAAGCCATAGGTTTCCGTCGTGCTTTATAGGAATGGGAATGGAAGCAGGTTTTGCCCAAATATGGCGATATTGTTAGAATATCCGCCCGTAAGCAAACGGCGTTAATGCCGTCTGAAACACATTAAGGTATGTTTATGAACAAATTTTCCCAATCCGGAAAAGGTCTGTCCGGTTTTTTCTTCGGTTTGATACTGGCGACGGTCATTATTGCCGGTATTTTGTTTTATCTGAACCAGAGCGGTCAAAATGCGTTCAAAATCCCGGCTTCGTCGAAGCAGCCTGCAGAAACGGAAATCCTGAAACCGAAAAACCAGCCTAAGGAAGACATCCAACCTGAACCGGCCGATCAAAACGCCTTGTCCGAACCGGATGCTGCGACAGAGGCAGAGCAGTCGGATGCGGAAAAAGCTGCCGATAAAGCCGACGAGGTTGAAGAAAAGGCGGGCGAGCCGGAACGGGAAGAGTCGGACGGACAGGCAGTGCGTAAGAAAGTGCTGACGGAAGAGCGTGAACAAACCGTCAGAGAAAAAGCGCAGAAGAAAGATGCCGAAACGGTTAAAAAACAAGCGGTAAAACCGTCTAAAGAAACAGAGAAAAAAGCTCCAAAAGAAGAGAAAAAGGCGGAAAAGGAAAAAGTTGCACCCAAACCGACCCCGGAACAAATCCTCAACAGCGGCAGCATCGAAAAAGCGCGCAGTGCCGCCGCCAAAGAAGTGCAGAAAATGAAAACGTCCGACAAGGCGGAAGCAACGCATTATCTGCAAATGGGCGCGTATGCCGACCGCCGGAGCGCGGAAGGGCAGCGTGCCAAACTGGCAATCTTGGGCATATCTTCCAAGGTGGTCGGCTATCAGGCGGGACATAAAACGCTTTACCGGGTGCAAAGCGGCAATATGTCTGCCGATGCGGTGAAAAAAATGCAGGACGAGTTGAAAAAACATGAAGTCGCCAGCCTGATCCGTTCTATCGAAAGTAAATAATTATGAAGCTCAAACATCTGTTGCCGCTGCTGCTGTCGGCAGTGTTGTCCGCGCAGGCATATGCCCTGACGGAAGGGGAAGACTATCTTGTGTTGGATAAACCCATTCCTCAAGAACAGTCGGGTAAAATTGAGGTTTTGGAATTTTTCGGCTATTTCTGCGTACATTGCCATCATTTCGATCCTTTGTTATTGAAACTGGGCAAGGCATTGCCGTCTGATGCCTATTTGAGGACGGAGCACGTGGTCTGGCAGCCTGAAATGCTCGGTCTGGCAAGAATGGCGGCTGCCGTCAATTTGTCGGGTTTGAAATATCAGGCAAACCCTGCTGTGTTTAAAGCAGTTTACGAACAAAAAATCCGCTTGGAAAACAGGGCTGTTGCCGGAAAATGGGCTTTGTCCCAAAAGCAGTTTGACGGCAAAAAACTGATGCGCGCCTATGATTCTCCCGAGGCCGCAGCAGCAGCATTAAAAATGCAGAAACTGACGGAACAATACGGTATTGACAGCACGCCGACCGTTATTGTCGGCGGAAAATACCGCGTTATCTTCAATAACGGCTTTGACGGCGGCGTTCATACGATTAAAGAATTGGTTGCCAAAGTCAGGGAAGAACGCAAGCGTCAGACCCCTGCTGTACAGAAATAGCCGAACTCCCGTATCCGAAAGAAGCGCAAGCAATGGATTTTCTGATTGTCCTGAAAGCCCTGATGATGGGCTTGGTAGAAGGTTTTACCGAATTTTTACCGATTTCCAGCACCGGACATTTGATTGTGTTCGGCAATCTGATTGGTTTTCACAGCAATCACAAGGTTTTTGAAATTGCCATCCAGCTCGGTGCAGTTTTGGCGGTAGTGTTTGAATACCGGCAACGTTTCAGCAATGTGTTGCACGGCTTGGGAAAAGACCGGAAAGCCAACCGCTTCGTCCTTAATCTTGCCATTGCTTTTATACCTGCCGCCGTGATGGGGCTGTTGTTCGGCAAACAAATCAAAGAGTATCTGTTTAACCCCTTGAGTGTTGCAGTCATGCTGGTTTTGGGCGGTTTTTTTATTTTGTGGGTGGAGAAACGCCAAAGCCGAGCAGAGCCTAAAATTGCCGATGTTGATGCATTGCGTCCGATTGATGCCTTGATGATCGGCGTTGCCCAAGTGTTTGCACTGGTTCCGGGTACGTCCCGTTCGGGCAGTACGATTATGGGCGGGATGCTTTGGGGAATCGAGCGGAAAACGGCAACGGAGTTTTCATTTTTCTTGGCCGTTCCGATGATGGTTGCCGCAACGGCTTATGATGTCCTGAAACATTACCGGTTTTTCACCCTGCATGATGTCGGTTTGATTCTGATAGGCTTTATTGCCGCTTTTGTTTCCGGTTTAGTAGCGGTCAAAGCACTGCTGAAGTTTGTTTCCAAGAAAAACTATATCCCGTTTGCCTATTACCGCATTGTTTTCGGCATCGTCATCATAATATTGTGGTTGTCGGGCTGGATAAGTTGGGAATGAAACCATAAACCCGACCTGAAGACATTATTCGGGTCGGGTTTGTCTGGCGGGCTGATATAGTGAATTAACAAAAATCAGGACAAGGCGACCGAAGCCGCAGACAGTACAGATAGTACGGCAAGGCGAGCCAACGCTGTACCGGTTTAAATTTAATTCACTATAAAATCAGGACAGGCGGGGCGATAGGTTTAAAGTCGATTGCCTGTTTTGAAGGCAGTGGTTTGTTCTTTATTTCCCGGCAATCAGGTAATAAAAAAGCACATACCTTTTTACGGTCTGTGCTTTTTTATCTGGTGGAGGTAAGCGGGATCGAACCGCTGACCTCTTGCATGCCATGCAAGCGCTCTACCAACTGAGCTATACCCCCGAAAATTTGGTGGCGAATCAGGGACTCGAACCCCGGACACAAGGATTATGATTCCTCTGCTCTAACCGACTGAGCTAATTCGCCGTTTCGTGAAGACGCTATTATATGTTTTTCTGTTTTTTTGACAAGCCGTATTTTTTAATTTTGAATTAGTTGACTGTTTTTAAATGTTAAAAAGTTTATGTCGTCTGAAGCGGATTCAGGCGGCATGAGGGTTAGAGTTTGTGGCAGATGTCGCCGAAGCGGAATCCTGCCCAGTCGATGCCGATATTTTTTCCGAATGCGATGACTTTAAACAGTTCGCCCATTTCGTGCTGGTCAATCAGTTTCTGAACGGCAGCAGCTTCACGGATATAGGCTGCCGAATTCGTTTTCCCCGTCTGTGCCAATAGCTCGGTAATGCCCAGGTTCAATAAGAAATGGGATTGGGGAAGGTAACCTATCAAATCTAATCCGGCATCCGTCCCGGCTTGGGCAATGTCGGTAAAGTTGACATGCGCGGTCAGGTCGGCCAATCCGATGAAGTCAAAAGGATTGTGGATAACGTGATGTCGGTAGTGTCCGATTAGAGTACCTTGATTGCGTTGCGGGTGGTAATACTGCGCTGCATCAAAACCGTAGTCGATGAATATCATGCAGCCGTGTTCGAGTCTTGAGGCAAGGGTGCGGATAAAGGCATATTGTTGCGGATGTAGTTCGCTGGTGTAGGGATAATCTGTTTGAGGAAAATAGAGGGAAGCCGAGGTGGGAAGCGACGGGTCGTGCAAGGGTCTTGCAGAATAGGCGAAACGGCCGTTGTCCGTGCAAACGCCGACATGCTCGAATGAGCCGCCTTCATTTTTACGGACGATTTCGACAGGCATGGCATCGAGTACTTCGTTGCCGATGATGATGCCGTCAAACGCTTCGGGAAGTGCGGTCAAGTGGACAACTTTTTGAGATGCTTCCGGTGCGCGGGCTTGAATCAGGTTTTTCTGACGTGCTGCCAGCTCCGGCGATATTTCAATAATATAGTAACGGCTGATGCCGTCCGAAATGCTGCCCAACAAATCGGCGGCAAGCTGTCCGGTTCCCGCGCCGAATTCATAGATATTGCCCGCCGTTTGGGATAGAAGTTCTTGAAGTTGGCGTGCCAGTGTCTGTGCAAACAGAGAGGTGAGGGTCGGTGCGGTAATAAAATCCCCGGTATTGCCGATTTTATGGCTGCCGCCGGTGTAGTAGCCGTATTGCGGAGCGTATAAAACCAATTCCATAAAACGTGAAAATGGAATCCAGTTGCCGTGTTTGCCGATTTCTTCGGCAATGAGGGTTTGCAGTTTGAGCGAGAATTGCCGTGCTTCGGGAGAGGGGAGGGGGAGGGGCATGATAAGTGTTAGCTTGTGTAAATTTATTGGATTTCCCGACATATTACACGTTGGTACGGGTGCTGTCATGGCTTTATCTTAATACTATATATTGTGTTTATATTATTAAATTAATCATATATAGTTGTTTATTGGTTCGATTATTCTGTACCGCACCCGCCGTGCCGTTGTCGTCATTTTTTATCTTATTGTTTTTAAAAGGAATAAAAATTTCAGATATGTTAATGAGTTTTCATGCCCTGATTTGACCGAGTGTTTAAAATTTCTTATAGTGTCGATTGGTGGGGAATTGTGGGGCAAAGTGTCTCTTTTACCCTTGTGATTTTGATTTCGGCTTGGGACATGTCATGTTCGGCGGCGCACACGAATTAAGCATCGACAGTAAGGGGCGGTTGGCTGTTCCTGCCAAATTCCGTGACATTCTGTCGCGCCTCTATACGCCTGCCGTAGTGGTAACGCTCGAGTCGAAACACAAGCTGTTGATGTACCCTGTTGCGGAGTGGGAAAAGGTTGCGGCGCAACTTTTAAACTTAAAAGTGGCGGATAACCCTGTTTTGCGGCGGTTTCAAAATCTTTTGCTGCATAACGCGGAAATTTTGGAATGGGACAGCGCCGGCCGGGTGCTGCTTCCTGCCGGACTGAGGAAAAGGGTGGATTTCGACCGTGAAGTCGTTTTGGTCGGTCGTGCCAACCGTTTGGAGCTTTGGGGTCGCGAGCAGTGGGAGGCTGAGATGGTTCAGGCTTTGGATGACGATCCTGACGAACTTGCCTTCCAGTTGGGTCAGACGGATTTGCAATTGTGAGTGGAGCAGAAAGTTACCGGCATATCACGGTCTTGCTGAATGAGGCGGTGGATGCGCTTGCCGTGCGCGAAGACGGTGTCTATGTGGACGGTACGTTCGGCAGGGGAGGGCATTCCCGGCTGATTTTGTCGCGTTTGGGCGATGCGGGGCGGTTGATTGTTTTCGACAAAGACCCTCAGGCGATTGCTGTGGCAGAAGAGCTGGCGCGTTCGGACAAACGGGTCGGTGTCGTGCATGGCGGTTTTGCTTCGTTTCAGACGGCATTGGACGGTTTGGGTATCGGCAAGGTGGACGGTGCGCTGTTTGATTTGGGGATTTCGTCCCCGCAAATCGATGACGGCAGCCGCGGTTTCAGCTTCCGTTTCGATGCCCCTTTGGATATGCGTATGGATACGACGCGCGGTATGTCTGCCGCAGAGTGGATAGCGGTTGCGTCGGAACAGGATTTGCACGAGGTAATCAAGAATTATGGTGAAGAGCGGTTTAGCCGCCAGATTGCGCGCGCCATTGTTGCGCAACGGGCGGAAAGTCCAATCGATACAACCCGCAAGCTGGCGCAGATCGTGGCACAAAACGTCCGTACTCGCGAGCGGGGGCAGGATCCTGCGACGCGCACCTTCCAGGCGGTCCGCATCTTTATTAACCGCGAGCTTGAAGAAGTAGGGGCAGTATTGCCGCAGGTCATGTGTCGTCTGAAAGAGGGCGGACGTTTGGCGGTCATTGCTTTCCATTCGTTGGAAGACCGCATTGTGAAGCAGTTTGTCAAAAAATATTCGCAACACGCGCCCCTGCCGCGCTGGGCGGCGGTCAGGGAAGCGGATTTGCCCGAGCCGCCCCTGAAAATCGTGGGCAGGGCATTAAAGCCGGGTGAGGCGGAAATTGCCGCCAATCCGAGGGCGAGAAGTGCGGTTTTGCGTGTGGCGGAGCGGACTGCCGGTTCGATACCGGAACAATCACAGAGAAAAACGTCTGAATGGCAATGAACAAATTGAATTTCCTTCTGCTGCTTGCGGTGTGCGTTTCCGCTTTTTCCGTTGTGATGCAGCAAAACCAGTACAGGCTCAACTTCACAGCTTTGGACAAGGCGAAAAAACAGGAAATCGCCTTGGAGCAGGATTATGCGCAAATGAGGCTGCAACAGGCGCGTTTGGCGAACCACGAAGCGATCAGGGCGGCGGCAGAAAAACAAAACCTCCATCCGCCGGTTTCGGGCAATACCTTTATGGTGGCGCATCAAAGATAGAAGCAGCCTGTGTGCCGGAATCGGATTCCTGCGTCAGGATAATAATAACGAGAAGTAAAAATGTTGATTAAGAGCGAATATAAGCCTCGGATGCTGCCCAAAGAAGAGCAGGTCAAAAAGCCGATGACCAGTAACGGACGGATCAGCTTCGTCCTGATGGCAATAGCGGTCTTGTTTGCCGGTCTGATTGCTCGCGGACTGTATCTGCAGACGGTAACGTATAACTTTTTGAAAGAACAGGGCGACAACCGGATTGTGCGGACTCAAACATTGCCGGCTACACGCGGTACGGTTTCGGACCGGAACGGTGCGGTTTTGGCGTTGAGTGCGCCGACGGAGTCCCTGTTTGCCGTGCCTAAAGAGATGAAGGAAATGCCGTCTGCCGCACAATTGGAACGCCTGTCCGAGCTTGTCGATGTGCCGGTTGATGTTTTGAGGAACAAGCTCGAACAGAAAGGCAAGTCGTTTATCTGGATTAAGCGGCAGCTCGATCCCAAGGTTGCCGAAGAGGTCAAAGCCTTGGGTTTGGAAAACTTTGTATTTGAAAAAGAATTAAAACGCCATTACCCGATGGGCAACCTGTTTGCACACGTCATCGGATTTACCGATATTGACGGCAAAGGTCAGGAAGGTTTGGAACTTTCGCTTGAAGACAGCCTGCATGGCGAAGACGGCGCGGAAGTCGTTTTGCGGGACCGGCAGGGCAATATTGTGGACAGCTTGGACTCCCCGCGCAATAAAGCCCCGAAAAACGGCAAAGACATCATCCTTTCCCTCGATCAGAGGATTCAGACCTTGGCCTATGAAGAGTTGAACAAGGCGGTCGAATACCATCAGGCAAAAGCCGGAACGGTGGTGGTTTTGGATGCCCGCACGGGGGAAATCCTCGCCTTGGCCAATACGCCCGCCTACGATCCCAACAGGCCCGGCCGGGCAGACAGCGAACAGCGGCGCAACCGTGCCGTAACCGATATGATCGAACCCGGTTCGGCAATCAAACCGTTTGTGATTGCGAAAGCATTGGATGCGGGCAAAACCGATTTGAACGAACGGCTGAATACGCAGCCTTATAAAATCGGACCGTCTCCCGTGCGCGATACCCATGTTTACCCCTCTTTGGATGTGCGCGGCATCATGCAGAAATCGTCCAACGTCGGCACAAGCAAACTGTCTGCGCGTTTCGGTGCCGAAGAAATGTATGACTTCTATCATGAGTTGGGCATCGGTGTGCGTATGCACTCGGGCTTTCCGGGCGAAACTGCAGGTTTGTTGAGAAATTGGCGCAGGTGGCGGCCTATCGAACAGGCGACGATGTCTTTCGGTTACGGCCTGCAATTGAGCCTGCTGCAATTGGCGCGCGCCTATACCGCACTGACGCACGACGGCGTTTTACTGCCGGTCAGCTTTGAAAAACAGGCGGTTGCGCCGCAAGGCAAACGCATATTCAAAGAATCGACCGCGCGCGAGGTACGCAATCTGATGGTTTCCGTAACCGAGCCGGGCGGCACCGGTACGGCGGGTGCGGTGGACGGTTTCGATGTCGGCGCGAAAACCGGCACGGCGCGCAAGTTCGTCAACGGGCGTTATGCCGACAACAAACACATCGCTACCTTTATCGGTTTTGCCCCCGCCAAAAACCCCCGTGTGATTGTGGCGGTAACCATTGACGAACCGACTGCCCACGGTTATTACGGCGGCGTAGTGGCAGGGCCGCCCTTCAAAAAAATTATGGGCGGCAGCCTGAACATCTTGGGCATTTCTCCGACCAAGCCCCTGACCGCCGCAGCCGTCAAAACACCGTCTTAATCCGAGTATCAACGAGATTGTTTTATGTTCAGCAAGTTAACCCCTTTGGCTGAAACCGGCATCCCGACCCTGTCGTGTGCAAACGCGGCAGGGCGTTTGTTGCATTCAGACAGCCGCCAAATCAAACAAGGCGATATTTTCGTTGCCTGTCCGGGCGAATATGCCGACGGACGCAGTTATATCCCCGCCGCCGTTGCCAACGGCGCGGCTTTTGTTTTTTGGGACGACGACGGCAAATTTGCGTGGAATCCCGAATGGAAAGTCCCCAATCAAGGCATCAAAGATTTGAAACACCGTGCCGGCATATTGGCGGCGCAAGTTTACGGCAACGTTTCAGACGGTCTCAAATTCTGGGGCGTAACCGGAACCAACGGCAAAACCTCCATCACGCAATGGCTGGCGCAAGCTGCCGATTTGTTGGGCGAAAAAACCGCCATTGTCGGCACGGTCGGCAACGGCTTTTGGGGTGCATTGGAAGAAACCACGCATACCACACCCGCCCCCGTCGATGTCCAAACCCTGCTCTACCGTTTCCGTCAACAAGGCGCAACAGCCGCCGCGATGGAAGTCTCCAGCCACGGGCTTGACCAGTCGCGCGTCAACGGCGTGTCATTCCGCAGCGCAATCTTTACCAACCTCACCCGCGACCACCTCGACTACCACGGCACGATGGAAGCCTATGGCGCCATCAAGTCGCGCCTGTTTTACTGGCATGGCTTGAAACACGCCGTTATCAATGTAGATGACGAATACGGCGCGGAACTCGTAGGTCGTCTGAAAAAAGACTGTCCCGATTTGGCCGTTTACAGCTACGGCTTCAGCGAACACGCCGACATCCGCATTACCGACTTTACCGCCTCTTCAGACGGCATAGCAGCCGTATTCCAAACCCCGTGGGGCGAAGGGAAATGCCGCACGCGCCTGCTCGGACGGTTCAACGCGCAAAACCTCGCCGCCTGCATCGCCTTGCTGTGCGCCAACGGCTATCCGCTTGATAATGTATTGGATGTGCTGGCAAAAATCCGTCCCGCTTCAGGGCGCATGGACTGCATCATGAACAGCGGCAAACCTTTGGTCGTTGTCGATTATGCCCATACGCCCGACGCATTGGAAAAAGCACTCGCCACCTTGCAGGAAATCAAACCGCAGGGTGCGGCTTTGTGGTGCGTATTCGGTTGCGGCGGCAACCGCGATCGCGGCAAACGCCCGCTGATGGGCGCGGCAGCCGTACAGGGCGCGGATAAAGTCGTCGTCACCAGCGACAATCCGCGTTTGGAAAATCCGCACGACATCATCAACGACATCCTGCCTGCCGTTCCCGCGCCCGAATGCGTCGAAGCCGACCGTGCCGCCGCCATCCGTTATGCGGTTGAACAAGCCGCCGCAAACGACATCATCCTGATTGCCGGCAAAGGGCATGAAAACTATCAGGATGTACAAGGCGTGAAGCACCGTTTTTCCGATCTTGAAATCGTCGGACAGGCTTTGTTAACTCGTAAATAATGGGATATTCGGACGGCATCGTATGAAACAATCCGCCCGAATAAAAAATATGGATCAGACATTAAAAAATACATTGGGCATTTGCGCGCTTTTAGCCTTTTGTTTTGGCGCGGCCATCGCATCAGGTTATCACTTGGAATATGAATACGGCTACCGTTATTCTGCCGTGGGTGCTTTGGCTTCGGTTGTATTTTTATTATTATTGGCACGCGGTTTCCCGCGCGTTTCTTCAGTTGTTTTACTGATTTACGTCGGCACAACCGCCCTATATTTGCCGGTCGGCTGGCTGTATGGTGCGCCGTCTTATCAGATAGTCGGTTCGATATTGGAAAGCAATCCTGCCGAGGCGCGTGAATTTGTCGGCAATCTTCCCGGGTCGCTTTATTTTGTGCAGGCATTATTTTTCATTTTTGGCTTGACAGTTTGGAGATATTGTGTATCGGGGGGGGTATTTGCTGACGTAAAAAACTATAAACGCCGCAGCAAAATATGGCTGACTATATTATTGACTTTGATTTTGTCCTGCGCGGTGATGGATAAAATCGCCAGCGATAAAGATTTGCGAGAACCTGATGCCGGCCTGTTGTTGAATATTTTCGACCTGTATTACGATTTGGCTTCCGCGCCGGCACAATATGCCGCCAAGCGCGCCCACATTTTGGAAGCAGCAAAAAAAGCGTCAACATGGCATATCCGTCATGTTGCGCCCAAGTATAAAAATTATGTTGTGGTTATCGGTGAGAGCGCGCGTTCGGATTATATGAATGTTTACGGTTTCCCATTGCCCGATACGCCTTTTTTGAGTCAGACCAAAGGGCTGTTGATAAACGGTTACCAATCGACCGCCCACGCGACGAATCTTTCGCTGCCGCAGACTTTGGGGCTGCCGGGAGAACCGAACAATAACATCGTCAGCTTGGCGAAGCAGGCGGGTTTTCGGACGGCGTGGCTGTCTAATCAAGGAATGTTGGGGCATTTTGCCAACGAAATTTCCACCTATGCCCTACGCAGCGATTATCCGTGGTTTACCCAAAGGGGTGATTATGGCAAAAGCGCGGGGTTGAGCGACCGCCTTTTGTTGCCGGCGTTCAAACGGGTTTTGATAGGAAATGCAGGCACGAAGCCTCGGCTGATTGTGATGCACCTGATGGGTTCGCACAGTGATTTTTGCACACGTTTGGATAAGGATGCGCGGCGGTTTCAGTATCAAACTGAAAAAATATCCTGCTATGTTTCCACCATCGCGCAAACCGATAAATTTTTAGAAGATACAGTTAAGATATTGAATGAAAATAAAGAAAGCTGGTCTTTGGTTTACTTTTCCGACCACGGTTTGATGCATGTCGGTAAAGGCGGCGAGCGAACGTTGACACATGGTGCGTGGAAGCGTCAAAGCTACGGCGTGCCGCTGGTTAAAATTTCGTCCGATGATACGCGGCGCGAAATGATTAAAGTGAGGCGCAGCGCGTTTAATTTTTTACGCGGATTCGGCAGTTGGACGGGTATCGAAACCGACGAGTTGCCCGATGACGGCTATGATTTTTGGGGGAATGTTCCCGATGTGCAGGGCGAAGGCAATAACCTTGCCTTTATCGACGGACTGCCCGACGACCCCGCGCCGTGGTATGCGGGAAAAGGCAAATCGACTAAAAATACGTCTAAAAAATGATACGTACAGAAAAAATGCCGAATGAGAATGGGAAAATAATCTGTGTTTTACCACAGCAAAACAGGCGATAAAAAAATCAGCCGCTACCGATGTGTCCGCCGCCCGAATATTAACGAAAGTAAATATGAAACCACTGGACCTAAATTTCATCTGCCAAGCCCTCAAGCTTCCGATGCCGTCTGAAAGCAAACCCGTGTCGCGCATCGTAACCGACAGCCGCGACATCCGCGCGGGCGATGTGTTTTTCGCATTGGCGGGCGGGCGGTTTGATGCGCATGATTTTGTTGAAGACGTATTGGCTGCTGGTGCGGCGGCGGTTGTGGTTTCGCGCGAAGATTGCGTTGCAATGGATGGCGCGTTGAAAGTCGATGACACGCTTACCGCGTTGCAAATGTTGGCGAAGGCGTGGCGCGAGAATGTGAACCCGTTTGTGTTCGGTATTACCGGCTCGGGCGGCAAGACGACGGTGAAGGAAATGTTGGCTGCGGTATTGCGCCGCCGTTTCGGCGATAATGCCGTTTTGGCGACGGCAGGCAACTTCAACAACCACATCGGATTGCCGTTTACTTTGTTGAAATTAAACGAAAAACACCGCTATGCCGTGATTGAAATGGGTATGAATCATTTTGGCGAACTGGCGGTTTTGACGCAAATCGCCAAACCTGATGCCGCCTTGGTTAACAACGCCCTGCGTGCCCATGTCGGCTGCGGTTTCGACGGAGTGGGCGATATTGCCAAAGCGAAAAGCGAGATTTATCAAGGCTTATGTTCAGACGGCATGGCGCTGATTCCTCAAGAAGATGCCAATATGGCTGTCTTCAAAACGGCAACGCTTAATTTGAATACGCGCACTTTCGGCGTCGATAGCGGCGATGTCCACGCGGAAAATATCGTGCTGAAACCGTTGTCGTGCGAATTTGATTTGGTGTGCGGCAACGAGTGCGCAGCCGTGGTTCTGCCCGTTCCCGGCCGCCACAATGTCCACAACGCCGCCGCCGCCGCCGCGCTGTCTTTGGCTGCAGGTTTGAGTTTGAGCGATGTGGCGGAAGGTTTGGAAGGCTTCAGCAACATCAAAGGCCGTCTGAACGTCAAATCCGGCATCAAAGGCGCAACCCTGATTGACGATACTTATAATGCGAACCCCGACAGCATGAAAGCCGCGATTGACGTGTTGGCGCGTATGCCTGCGCCGCGTATTTTCGTAATGGGCGATATGGGCGAACTGGGCGAGGACGAAGCCGCCGCCATGCACGCCGAAGTCGGCGCGTACGCCCGCGACCAAGGCATCGAAGCGGCTTATTTTGTCGGCGACAACAGCGTCGAAGCGGCGGAAAAATTTGGCGCGGACGGTTTGTGGTTCGCCGCCAAAGACCCGTTGATTCAAGTGTTGAGCCACGATTTGCCCGAACGCGCCACCGTGTTGGTGAAAGGTTCGCGCTTTATGCAGATGGAAGAAGTGGTCGAGGCATTGGAGGATAAGTGAAAATGAAAAGCCGACGTTTTTTTAAAGCCTTATTGTTGATTGCCGCGCTGGTCGGCGCGTTTTATGCCGGAATGCAGACGCAGGCGTATCTTTATGAAGATTTATGTTTAGACTTGGGTGGCGGCAAAAATCCGGGGAGTTACCCGATTTGCGTGATTGAGAAAGTCCCTGCACGTTAATCTGCAAAAGCCGTCCGAAACCTTGCCGGGCGGCAAGCCAACCTCAAACGGGCGCAAGCCCGATGTATAGTGGATTAACAAAAATCAGGACAAGGCGACCGAAGCCGCAGACAGTACAGATAGTACGGGTGCTTCAGTACTTTAGAGAATCGTTCTCTTTGAGCTAAGGCGAGGCAACGCCGTACTGGTTTTTGTTAATCCACTATAACGACAAAACAAAAAAGGAAGCCCCATGTTTTTATGGCTCGCACATTTCAGCAACTGGTTAACCGGTCTGAATATTTTTCAATACACCACATTCCGCGCCGTCATGGCGGCGTTGACCGCCTTGGCGTTTTCCCTGATGTTCGGCCCGTGGACGATACGCAGGCTGACCGCGCTCAAATGCGGGCAGGCAGTGCGTACCGACGGCCCGCAAACCCACCTCGTCAAAAACGGCACGCCGACGATGGGCGGTTCGCTGATTCTGACCGCCATTACCGTGTCCACCCTGTTGTGGGGCAACTGGGCAAACCCGTATATCTGGATTCTCTTGGGCGTATTGCTCGCCACGGGCGCACTCGGTTTTTACGACGACTGGCGCAAAGTCGTCTATAAAGACCCCAACGGCGTGTCCGCCAAATTCAAAATGGTGTGGCAGTCAAGCGTTGCCATTATCGCCGGTTTGGCATTGTTTTACCTTGCCGCCAATTCCGCCAACAATATTTTGATTGTCCCGTTCTTCAAACAAATCGCCCTGCCGCTGGGCGTGGTCGGCTTTTTGGTGTTGTCCTACCTGACCATCGTCGGCACATCCAACGCCGTCAACCTCACCGACGGCTTGGACGGCCTTGCGACCTTCCCCGTCGTCCTCGTTGCCGCCGGCCTCGCCATTTTCGCCTACGTCAGCGGACACTACCAATTTTCCCAATACCTCCAGCTTCCCTATGTCGTCGGCGCGAACGAAGTCGCTATATTCTGCACCGCCATGTGCGGCGCGTGCCTCGGTTTCTTGTGGTTTAACGCCTATCCCGCGCAAGTCTTTATGGGCGATGTCGGCGCATTGGCATTGGGTGCCGCGCTCGGTACCGTCGCCGTCATCGTCCGCCAAGAGTTTGTCCTCGTCATTATGGGCGGATTATTTGTCGTAGAAGCCGTATCCGTTATGCTTCAGGTCGGCTGGTATAAGAAAACCAAAAAACGCATCTTCCTGATGGCGCCCATCCATCACCACTACGAACAAAAAGGCTGGAAAGAAACCCAAGTCGTCGTCCGCTTTTGGATTATTACCATCGTCTTGGTGTTGATTGGTTTGAGTACCCTCAAAATCCGCTGAACCTATGCCGTCTGAACATCTTTCAGACGGCATTTGAACGCGCAATAAACCTGCGGCGACAATCCGCCCAGCCCTATCGTTAACGGCGGCTGAAACCCGCCTTATACTAAAACAGAAGTAAAACCATGAAACAGACAGTCAAATGGCTTGCCGCCGCCCTGATTGCCTTGGGCTTGAACCAAGCGGTGTGGGCGGATGACGTATCGGATTTTCGGGAAAACTTGCAGGCGGCAGAGCAGGGAAATGCAGCAGCCCAATACAATTTGGGCGCAATGTATTACAAAGGACGCGGCGTGCGCCAAGACCTTGTGCTCGCTCAAGAATGGCTTGGCAAGGCGTGTCAAAACGGAAACCAAGACGGCTGCAACAATGACCAACGCCTGAAGGCGGGTTATTGAACAGCTCGCAATGCCGTCTGAAAGCGGCTTGAGCAGGAGCAGACATCTTCCTGCCCAATATGATTTGTTTTAGGACAAACCAAAATGACTTTCCAAAACAAAAAAATCCTCGTCGCCGGACTTGGCGGCACGGGTATTTCCATGATTGCCTACTTGCGCAAAAACGGCGCGGAGGTTGCCGCTTATGATGCGGAGCTGAAGCCGGAATGCGTGTCGCAAATCGGTAAGATGTTTGACGGGCTGGTGTTTTATACAGGCCGTCTGAAAGATGCGCTGGATAATGGTTTCGATATTCTGGCGCTTAGTCCCGGCATCAGCGAGCGGCAGCCGGATATTGAGGCCTTTAAGCGAAACGGCGGGCGCGTGTTGGGCGACATCGAATTGCTGGCGGACATTGTGAACCGCCGGGGCGACAAGGTGATTGCGATTACGGGCAGCAACGGCAAAACCACGGTAACGAGCCTGGTCGGCTATCTTTGCATCAAGTGCGGGCTGGATACCGTCATCGCGGGCAATATCGGCACGCCGGTTTTGGAGGCGGAATGGCAGCGTGAAGGCAAAAAGGCGGACGTGTGGGTGTTGGAGCTTTCCAGCTTCCAACTGGAAAACACCGAAAGCCTGTGCCCGACTGCGGCGACGGTGCTGAACATTTCCGAAGACCATCTCGACCGCTACGACGACTTGCTCGACTACGCGCATACCAAAGCCAAGATTTTCCGTGGCGATGGCGTGCAGGTTTTGAATGCGGACGATGCGTTCTGTCGTGCGATGAAGCGCGCCGGGCGCGAGGTGAAATGGTTTTCCTTGGAACATAAAGCCGATTTTTGGTTGGATAAGGAAGGCAGCACCACGGGCGGGCTTCGCACTCTGAAACAAGGCAATGAAGATTTGATTGCCACACAAGACATTCCGTTACAAGGCTTGCACAATGCCGCCAATATTATGGCTGCCGTGGCTTTGTGTGAGGCTATCGGTTTGCCGCGCGAAGCATTGCTCGAACACGTCAAAACCTTCCAAGGCCTGCCGCACCGCGTGGAAAAAATCGGCGAGAAAAACGGCGTGGTGTTCATCGACGACAGCAAAGGCACGAACGTCGGCGCGACTGCCGCCGCGATTGCCGGTTTGCAAAATCCGCTCTTCGTGATTTTGGGCGGTATGGGCAAAGGGCAGGACTTCACGCCCCTGCGCGACGCGCTTGCCGGTAAGGCAAAAGGCGTGTTCCTGATCGGTGTCGATGCGCCGCAAATCCGCCGCGATTTGGATGGCTGCGGTCTGAATATGACCGACTGCGCCACTTTGGAAGAAGCCGTTCAGACGGCATATTCGCAAGCCGAAGCGGGCGATATCGTGCTGCTCAGCCCCGCCTGCGCGAGTTTCGATATGTTTAAAGGCTACGCGCACCGTTCGGAAGTGTTTATCGAAGCGTTTAAGGCTTTGTGATGCCGTCTGAAATGCAAACGCCGTCATTGTTGGGCGGCAAGTAAAGATTTAGAATATTGATTGGGGATGTATCGCATGTTCGGACGGCATTATCTGCCGTCTGAAATTTTTGCCCTTTGCGGCAGATGCAAACAGAATGACAGGTGGTTTTTTTGAAGATTTCGGACATATTGGTAAAGGTGGGCGACGGTGTCCACACTCTGCTGCTCGACAGGCCGATTGTGCGCGACGGCAGGAAATTCGACGCGCCGCTTTTGTGGATGGTGGTGCTGATGACGGCGTTCAGCCTGCTGATGATTTATTCGGCTTCTGTGTATTTGGCATCAAAAGAAGGCGGCGATCAGTTTTTCTATTTGACCAGACAGGCGGGGTTCGTCGTTGCCGGCTTGATAGCGAGCGGTTTTTTATGGTTTCTTTGCAGGATGAGGACATGGCGGCGGCTTGTGCCGTGGATTTTTGCCTTATCCGGCCTGTTGCTGGTAGTCGTATTGATTGCCGGGCGCGAAATCAATGGCGCGACCCGTTGGATACCTTTGGGTCCGTTGAATTTCCAGCCGACCGAGCTGTTCAAGCTGGCGGTCATCCTTTATTTGGCAAGCCTGTTCACGCGCCGTGAAGAAGTGTTGCGCAGCATGGAAAGTTTGGGTTGGCAGTCGATTTGGCGGGGGACGGCCAATCTGATCATGTCCGCCACCAATCCGCAGGCACGTCGTGAAACATTAGAAATGTACGGCCGTTTCCGGGCGATCATCCTGCCGATTATGCTGGTGGCGTTCGGTTTGGTGCTGATAATGGTACAGCCGGATTTCGGTTCGTTTGTCGTCATTACCGTCATTGCCGTTGGAATGCTGTTTTTGGCAGGATTGCCGTGGAAATATTTTTTCGTCCTGGTAGGCAGCGTCTTGGGCGGGATGGTGCTGATGATTACCGCCGCTCCCTACCGTGTGCAGCGGGTAGTGGCATTTTTGGACCCGTGGAAAGACCCTCAGGGTGCCGGCTACCAGCTTACCCACTCTCTGATGGCAATCGGGCGCGGAGAGTGGTTCGGTATGGGTTTGGGTGCGAGTTTGAGCAAACGCGGCTTTCTGCCGGAAGCGCATACCGATTTTATTTTTGCCATCATCGCCGAAGAATTCGGTTTCTTCGGTATGTGCGTGCTGATATTCTGTTACGGCTGGCTGGTGGTGCGGGCGTTTTCCATCGGCAAGCAGTCGCGCGATTTGGGTTTGACTTTCAACGCCTATATCGCTTCGGGTATCGGCATTTGGATCGGTATCCAAAGTTTCTTCAATATCGGTGTGAACATCGGTGCTTTGCCGACCAAAGGTCTGACGCTGCCGTTGATGTCCTATGGCGGTTCGTCAGTCTTTTTCATGCTGATCAGCATGATGCTGCTGTTGCGTATAGATTATGAAAACCGCCGGAAAATGCGCGGTTATCGGGTGGAGTAAATCATGGGCGGTAAAACCTTTATGCTGATGGCGGGCGGAACGGGCGGACACATTTTCCCCGCGCTGGCGGTGGCGGATTCGTTGCGCGCGCGCGGCCATCATGTGATTTGGCTGGGCAGCAAGGATTCGATGGAAGAGCGTATCGTGCCGCAATACGGCATACGCTTGGAAACGCTGGCGATTAAAGGCGTGCGCGGCAACGGCATCAAACGCAAACTGATGCTGCCGTTTACTTTGTATCAAACCGTCCGCGAAGCGCAGCGGATTATCCGCAAACACCGTGTCGAGTGCGTCATCGGCTTCGGCGGCTTCGTTACCTTCCCCGGCGGTTTGGCGGCGAAGCTATTAGGCGTGCCGATTGTGATTCACGAGCAAAACGCCGTGGCAGGTTTGTCCAACCGCCACCTGTCGCGCTGGGCGAAGCGGGTGTTGTACGCTTTTCCGAAAGCGTTCAGCCACGAAGGCGGCTTGGTCGGCAACCCTGTCCGCGCCGATATTGCCGGGCTGCCCGCGCCTGACGAACGCTTCCAAGGGCGCGAAGGCCGTCTGAAAATTTTGGTGGTCGGCGGCAGTTTGGGCGCGGACGTTTTGAACAAAACCGTACCGCAGGCATTGGCTTTGCTGCCCGACAATGCGCGTCCGCAGATGTACCACCAATCGGGGCGGGGCAAGCAGGGCAGCTTGCAGGCGGATTACGACGCGCTGGGCGTGCAAGCGGAATGCGTGGAATTTATTACCGATATGGTGTCCGCCTACCGCGATGCCGATTTGGTGATTTGCCGTGCCGGCGCGCTGACGATTGCCGAGTTGGCGGCGGCGGGATTGGGTGCGTTGCTCGTTCCGTACCCCCACGCGGTTGACGATCACCAAACCGCCAACGCGCGTTTTATGGTGCAGGCAGAAGCAGGACTGCTGTTGCCGCAAACCCAGTTGACGGCGGAAAAACTCGCCGAGATTCTCGGCGGCTTAAACCGCGAAAAATGCCTCAAATGGGCAGAAAACGCCCGTACTTTGGCATTGCCGCACAGCGCGGACGATGTTGCCGAAGCCGCGATTGCGTGTGCGGCGTAAACTGCCGAACCATGCCGTCTGAAAAGCCGTTCAGACAGCATGGATGTTTTTTATTTCAATCCGCTATATATTTGTCAGAAAACTATGGCGCGCAAACGGTCAGCCCTTTAAAATAACGCCTTTACGCATCGAAATCCACCGGAACGCAACATTATGATGAAAAATCGAGTGACCAACATCCATTTTGTCGGTATCGGCGGCGTCGGCATGAGCGGCATCGCCGAAGTCTTGCACAATTTGGGTTTTAAAGTTTCCGGTTCGGATCAGGCGCGAAATGCCGCTACCGAGCATTTGAGCAGCCTGGGCATTCAAGTTTATCTCGGTCATACCGCAGAACACGTTAACGGTGCGGATGTCGTCGTTACCTCTACCGCCGTCAAAAAAGAAAATCCCGAAGTTGTCGCTGCGTTGGAGCAGCAAATTCCCGTTATTCCGCGCGCCCTGATGTTGGCGGAGTTGATGCGCTTCCGTGACGGCATCGCCATTGCCGGCACGCACGGCAAAACCACGACCACCAGCCTGACCGCCTCCATCCTCGGCGCGGCAGGACTTGACCCGACTTTCGTTATCGGCGGCAAACTCAACGCCGCAGGCACCAACGCCCGCTTGGGCAAAGGCGAATACATCGTTGCCGAAGCCGACGAGTCGGATGCATCCTTTCTGCACCTGACACCGATTATGTCCGTCGTTACCAATATCGACGAAGACCATATGGATACCTACGGGCACAGCGTCGAAAAACTGCATCAGGCGTTTATCGATTTCATCCACCGTATGCCCTTCTACGGCAAAGCCTTTTTGTGTATTGACAGCGAACACGTCCGCGCGATTTTGCCCAAAGTGAGCAAACCTTATGCTACTTACGGTTTGGACGATACCGCCGACATCTACGCCACCGACATCGAAAACGTCGGCGCGCAAATGAAATTCACCGTCCATGTTCAAATGAAAGGACATGAGCAGGGGTCGTTTGAAGTCGTGCTGAATATGCCCGGCAGACACAACGTGCTGAACGCATTGGCAGCCATCGGCGTGGCGCTGGAAGTCGGCGCATCGGTTGAAGCGATCCAAAAAGGCTTGCTCGGCTTTGAAGGCGTCGGCCGCCGCTTCCAAAAATACGGCGACATCAAGTTGCCAAACGGCGGGACCGCGCTCTTGGTGGACGACTACGGACACCACCCCGTCGAAATGGCGGCGACCCTTTCCGCCGCACGCGGCGCGTATCCGGAAAAACGTTTGGTACTCGCCTTCCAGCCGCACCGCTATACCCGCACGCGCGATTTGTTTGAAGACTTTACCAAAGTCCTCAATACCGTTGACGCGCTGGTGCTGACCGAAGTTTATGCCGCCGGTGAAGAGCCGATTGCCGCCGCCGATTCCCGCGCTCTTGCCCGCGCCATCCGCGTGTTGGGCAAACTCGAGCCGATTTACTGCGAAAACGTTGCCGATCTGCCCGAAATGCTGTTGAACGTTTTGCAGGACGGCGACATCGTGTTGAATATGGGCGCGGGAAGCATCAACCGCGTCCCCGCCGCGCTGCTGGAATTGTCGAAACAGATTTGAGGCACACCCGCCTGACAGACGGAACATCATATAAAGGTCGTCTGAAACCGCAAATCAGGTTTCAGACGACCTCTGGCAACAAGCATAAAGCAATCAGGAAAGAACAAAAACAATGCAGAATTTTGGCAAAGTGGCCGTATTGATGGGCGGTTTTTCCAGCGAACGAGAAATCTCGCTGGACAGCGGCACCGCCATTTTGAATGCTTTAAAAAGCAAAGGCATAGACGCATACGCCTTCGATCCTAAAGAAACCCCATTGTCTGAATTGAAGGCACAAGGTTTTCAGACGGCATTCAACATCCTTCACGGTACTTACGGCGAAGACGGGGCGGTTCAGGGTGCATTGGAACTGTTGGGCATTCCCTATACCGGCAGCGGTGTCGCCGCATCCGCCATCGGCATGGACAAATACCGCTGCAAACTGATTTGGCAGGCATTGGGATTGCCCGTTCCCGAGTTCGCCGTCCTGCACGACGACACTGATTTCGATGCCGTCGAAGAAAAATTGGGCCTGCCGATGTTTGTGAAACCGGCGGCCGAAGGCAGCAGCGTAGGCGTGGTAAAAGTCAAAGGAAAAGGCCGTCTGAAAAGCGTTTACGAAGAATTGAAACACCTTCAGGGCGAAATCATTGCCGAACGGTTTATCGGCGGCGGCGAATATTCCTGCCCCGTCCTGAACGGCAAAGGGCTGCCCGGCATACACATCATTCCCGCAACCGAGTTTTACGACTACGAAGCCAAGTACAACCGCGACGACACCATTTATCAATGTCCTTCGGAAGATTTGACCGAAGCCGAAGAAAGCCTGATGCGCGAACTGGCGGTTCGCGGCGCGCAGGCAATCGGTGCGGAAGGCTGCGTGCGCGTCGATTTCCTCAAAGATACCGACGGCAAACTCTATCTGTTGGAAATCAACACCCTGCCCGGTATGACGAGCCATAGTTTAGTACCGAAATCCGCTGCCGTTACGGGCGTGGGTTTTGCCGATTTATGTATTGAAATTTTGAAGACCGCACATGTGGGATAATGCCGAAGCGATGGAACGGCTGACGCGCTGGCTGCTTGTCATGATGGCGATGCTGCTTGCTGCGTCCGGGCTGGTTTGGTTTTACAATTCGAATCATCTGCCCGTCAAGCAGGTGTCGCTGAAGGGCAACCTGGTTTATTCCGATAAGAAGGCATTGGGCAGTTTGGCGAAAGAATACATCCATGGGAATATTTTGAGGACGGACATCAATGGCGCACAGGAGGCCTACCGCCGGTATCCGTGGATTGCGTCGGTCATGGTGCGCCGCCGTTTTCCCGACACGGTTGAGGTCGTCCTGACCGAGCGCAAGCCGGTCGCGCGTTGGGGCGACCATGCCTTGGTGGACGGCGAAGGCAATGTTTTTGAAGCCCGCTTGGACAGACCCGGAATGCCGGTATTCAGAGGCGCGGAAGGAACGTCTGCCGAAATGCTCCGCCGTTATGACGAATTTTCGACTGTTTTGGCAAAACAGGGTTTGGGCATCAAAGAGATGACCTATACGGCACGTTCGGCGTGGATTGTCGTTTTGGACAACGGCATCACCGTCAGGCTCGGACGGGAAAACGAGATGAAACGCCTCCGGCTTTTTACCGAAGCGTGGCAGCATCTGTTGCGTAAAAATAAAAATCGGTTATCCTATGTGGATATGAGGTATAAGGACGGATTTTCAGTCCGCTATGCTTCCGACGGTTTACCCGAAAAAGAATCCGAAGAATAGTGGGAACAGGTATCGGACAGATTACGGCCGTGCCGTCTGAAACGGTGCGACGCAAATTTCAATCAGTTTTAAGAGCAGACGAACAATGGAACAGCAGCAAAGATACATCAGCGTACTGGATATCGGTACGTCTAAAGTCCTCGCACTGATCGGGGAAGTTCAAGATGACGACAAAATCAACATCGTCGGTTTGGGGCAGGCTCCTTCACGGGGCTTGCGCGCGGGCATGGTAACCAATATCGATGCCACCGTCCAAGCCATCAGGCAGGCGGTCAATGATGCCGAGCTGATGGCGGATACCAAAATTACCCACGTTACCACAGGTATCGCAGGCAACCACATCCGCAGTCTCAATTCGCAAGGTGTGGTTAAAATTAAAGACGGGGAAGTCACGCAGGCAGACATCGACCGCGCCATTGAAACGGCAAAGGCAATCAATATCCCGCCCGATCAAAAAATTCTCGATGCCGTGGTTCAAGACTACATTATCGACACCCAACTTGGCGTGAGGGAGCCCATCGGTATGAGCGGTGTGCGTCTGGATACGCGGGTGCACATCATTACCGGTGCAAGTACGGCAGTGCAGAATGTCCAAAAATGTATCGAGCGGTGCGGTTTGAAAAGCGATCAGATCATGCTTCAGCCGTTGGCAAGCGGGCAGGCGGTGCTGACTGAAGATGAAAAAGACCTCGGCGTATGCGTCATCGACATTGGTGGCGGAACGACCGATATTGCCGTTTATATGAACGGTGCCATCCGCCATACGTCCGTCATTCCGGCCGGTGGTAATCTGATTACCAAAGATTTGTCCAAATCGTTGAGAACACCTCTCGATGCCGCCGAGTACATTAAAATCCATTATGGCGTGGCATCATGCGATACGGAAGGCTTGGGTGAGATGATTGAAGTTCCGGGCGTGGGTGACCGGACATCGCGTCAGGTTTCCAGTAAGGTTCTGGCAGCAATCATCAGTGCACGGATTCAGGAGATTTTTGGCGTAGTGCTGGGCGAGCTGCAAAAATCGGGTTTCCCCAAAGAAGTGCTGAATGCGGGTATCGTTCTGACCGGCGGTGTGTCCATGATGACCGGGATTGTGGAATTTGCCGAAAAAATCTTCGATTTGCCTGTACGCACCGGTGCACCCCAAGAAATGGGCGGTTTGTCCGACCGCGTCCGCACACCGCGCTTTTCTACCGCCATCGGGCTGCTTCATGCAGCATGCAAGCTGGAAGGAAACTTGCCGCAGCCGGAAAACGGTGCAGTGCAAGAGAGGGAAGGGGGCGGCGGTTTGTTGGCAAGATTGAAACGGTGGATTGAAAACAGCTTCTGAACAGGTGGATTGCCGTTTGACAGGTGAGAAGTATTTTGCCAGCAGCAAGATACTTCTTATATAATGAATAATAATTTATTTAAACCGTCCTCTGAATGGGGCGAGCAGGAGTTTTTGAATGGAATTTGTTTACGACGTGGCAGAATCGGCAGTCAGCCCTGCGGTGATTAAAGTAATCGGCTTGGGCGGCGGCGGTTGCAATGCAATCAATAACATGGTTGCCAACAATGTGCGCGGTGTGGAGTTTATCAGTGCCAATACGGATGCGCAGTCTCTGGCAAAAAACCATGCGGCGAAGAGAATCCAGTTGGGTACGAATCTGACACGCGGTTTGGGCGCGGGCGCGAATCCCGATATCGGCCGTGCGGCAGCCCAGGAAGACCGGGAAGCCATTGAAGAAGCCATTCGCGGTGCGAATATGCTGTTTATCACGACCGGTATGGGCGGCGGTACCGGTACCGGTTCCGCGCCGGTTGTTGCTGAGATTGCCAAGTCTTTGGGCATTCTGACCGTTGCCGTGGTTACCCGACCGTTCGCATATGAAGGTAAGCGCGTCCATGTCGCACAGGCAGGGTTGGAACAGTTGAAAGAACACGTCGATTCGCTGATCATCATCCCGAACGACAAACTGATGACTGCATTGGGTGAAGACGTAACGATGCGCGAAGCCTTCCGTGCCGCCGACAATGTATTGCGCGATGCGGTCGCAGGCATTTCCGAAGTGGTAACTTGCCCGAGCGAAATCATCAACCTCGACTTTGCCGACGTGAAAACCGTGATGAGCAACCGCGGTATCGCTATGATGGGTTCGGGTTATGCCCAAGGTATCGACCGTGCGCGTATGGCGACCGACCAGGCCATTTCCAGTCCGCTGCTGGACGATGTAACCTTGGACGGAGCGCGCGGTGTGCTGGTCAATATTACGACTGCTCCGGGTTGCTTGAAAATGTCCGAGTTGTCCGAAGTCATGAAAATCGTCAACCAGAGCGCGCATCCCGATTTGGAATGCAAATTCGGTGCGGCTGAAGACGAGACCATGAGCGAAGATGCCATCCGGATTACCATTATCGCTACCGGTCTGAAAGAAAAAGGCGCGGTCGATTTTGTTCCGGCAAGGGAGGTAGAAGCGGTTGCCCCGTCCAAACAGGAGCAAAGCCATAATGTCGAAGGTATGATCCGCACCAATCGCGGTATCCGCACGATGAACCTTACCGCTGCGGATTTCGACAATCAGTCCGTACTTGACGACTTTGAAATCCCTGCGATTTTGCGTCGTCAACACAATTCAGACAAATAATGTGCTGTTTGCCCGTAAACCTGCTGCCTCCCGAATCGGTTTGTCCGGTTTGGGAGGTATGTTTTTCAAGATGTTGCAATTTCGTACGGTTTGCGGTCGGCGGATTCAGATTTTTCCACTTGATACAGACTTTCAGATATGGACACTTCAAAACAAACACTGTTGGACGGGATTTTTAAGCTGAAGGCAAACGGTACGACGGTGCGTACCGAGTTGATGGCGGGTTTGACAACTTTTTTGACGATGTGCTACATCGTTATCGTCAACCCTCTGATTTTGGGCGAGACCGGCATGGATATGGGGGCGGTATTCGTCGCTACCTGTATCGCGTCTGCCATCGGCTGTTTTGTTATGGGTTTTGTCGGCAACTATCCGATTGCACTCGCACCGGGGATGGGGCTGAATGCCTATTTCACCTTTGCCGTCGTTAAGGGTATGGGCGTGCCTTGGCAGGTTGCGTTGGGTGCGGTGTTCATCTCCGGTCTGATTTTCATCCTGTTCAGCTTTTTTAAAGTCAGGGAAATGCTGGTCAACGCACTGCCTATGGGTTTGAAAATGTCGATTGCTGCCGGTATCGGTTTGTTTTTGGCACTGATTTCCCTGAAAGGCGCAGGCATTATCGTTGCCAATCCGGCAACCTTGGTCGGTTTGGGCGATATTCATCAGCCGTCCGCGTTGTTGGCACTGTTCGGTTTTGCTATGGTGGTCGTATTGGGACATTTCCGCGTTCAAGGCGCAATCATCATCACCATTTTGACGATTACCGTCATTGCCAGCCTGATGGGTTTGAATGAATTTCACGGCATCATCGGCGAAGTACCGAGCATTGCGCCGACTTTTATGCAGATGGATTTTGAAGGCCTGTTTACCGTCAGCATGGTCAGTGTGATTTTCGTCTTCTTCTTGGTCGATCTGTTCGACAGTACCGGAACGCTGGTCGGCATATCCCACCGTGCCGGGCTGCTGGTGGACGGTAAGCTGCCCCGCCTGAAACGCGCACTGCTTGCAGACTCTACCGCCATTGTGGCAGGTGCGGCTTTGGGTACTTCTTCCACCACGCCTTATGTGGAAAGCGCGGCGGGCGTATCGGCAGGCGGACGGACCGGCCTGACGGCGGTTACCGTCGGCGTATTGATGCTCGCCTGCCTGATGTTTTCACCTTTGGCGAAAAGTGTTCCCGCTTTTGCCACCGCGCCCGCCCTGCTTTATGTCGGCACGCAGATGCTCCGCAGTGCGAGGGATATTGATTGGGACGATATGACGGAAGCCGCACCCGCATTCCTGACCATTGTCTTCATGCCGTTTACCTATTCGATTGCAGACGGCATCGCCTTCGGCTTCATCAGCTATGCCGTGGTTAAACTTTTATGCCGCCGCACCAAAGACGTTCCGCCTATGGTATGGATTGTTGCTGTATTGTGGGCACTGAAATTCTGGTATTTGGGCTGATTGATTCGATATTAAAAATGCCGTCTGAAAGGTTTTCAGACGGCATTTTGTTTGCCGGTATATTAAATTTTTATTAAATTAAATAAAAATCAAATACATAATAAAATACATCGGATTGCTTAAAAATAATACATTGTTTTTATGTATAAAATATTTTATAAGTTTTCAGGATTTTGATTATCAAAAATTTTTCTTGATTTCCTGACAATTTTATTGAAACAAATAATTCAAAATTAATCTAGTTTAATCATGGAATTAAAATAAAATATTAAAATTATGTAATGAGTCTCCTTAAAAATGTTTGACATTTTCAGTCTTGTGTTTTAGATTAGCGAAAAAATAAAACTACACAATACTACAAAGGAACATTACTATGAAACCAATTCAGATGTTTTCCCCTTTTCTGAATAATCCCCTTGTTTTCTTCTTGTCTGCGGTTTTGCCGCATAATTCCGAACGGTCTGCTGTTTTTCTTTGATTCGTTTTAAATATCAATAAGATAATTGTTCCCATATATTTTTAATGATTGGATTGGGATGCCCGACGCGTCGGATGGCTGTGTTTTGCCGTCCGAATGTGATGGAAGCCTGTCCATACTGAAAAAAAGTCTATAAAGGAGAAATATGATGAGTCAACACTCTGCCGGAGCACGTTTCCGCCAAGCCGTGAAAGAATCGAATCCGCTTGCCGTCGCCGGTTGCGTCAATGCTTATTTTGCACGATTGGCCACCCAAAGCGGTTTCAAAGCCATCTATCTGTCCGGCGGCGGCGTGGCAGCCTGCTCTTGCGGTATCCCTGATTTGGGCATTACCACAATGGAAGATGTGCTGATCGACGCACGACGCATTACGGACAACGTGGATACGCCTTTGCTGGTGGACATCGATGTGGGTTGGGGCGGTGCATTCAATATTGCCCGTACCATTCGCAACTTTGAACGCGCCGGTGTTGCAGCGGTTCACATCGAAGATCAGGTAGCGCAAAAACGCTGCGGCCACCGTCCGAACAAAGCCATTGTATCTAAAGATGAAATGGTCGACCGTATCAAAGCTGCCGTAGATGCGCGCGTTGATGAGAACTTCGTGATTATGGCGCGTACCGATGCGCTGGCGGTAGAAGGTTTGGATGCCGCTATCGAACGCGCCCAAGCTTGTGTCGAAGCCGGTGCGGACATGATTTTCCCTGAAGCCATGACCGATTTGAACATGTACCGCCAATTTGCAGATGCGGTGAAAGTGCCCGTGTTGGCGAACATTACCGAGTTTGGTTCCACTCCGCTTTATACCCAAAGCGAGCTGGCTGAAAACGGCGTGTCGCTGGTGCTGTATCCGCTGTCATCGTTCCGTGCAGCAAGCAAAGCCGCTCTGAATGTTTACGAAGCGATTATGCGCGATGGCACTCAGGCGGCGGTGGTGGACAGTATGCAAACCCGTGCCGAGCTGTACGAGCATCTGAACTATCATGCCTTCGAGCAAAAACTGGATAAATTGTTTCAAAAATGATTTACCGCTTTCAGACTGCCTTTCAACAAATCCGCATCGGTCGTCTGAAAACCCGAAACCCATAAAAACACAAAGGAGAAATACCATGACTGAAACTACTCAAACCCCGACCCTCAAACCTAAAAAATCCGTTGCGCTTTCTGGCGTTGCGGCCGGTAATACCGCTTTGTGTACCGTTGGCCGTACCGGCAACGATTTGAGCTATCGCGGTTACGACATTCTGGATTTGGCACAAAAATGTGAGTTTGAAGAAGTTGCCCACCTGCTGATTCACGGCCATTTACCCAACAAATTCGAGCTGGCCGCTTATAAAGCCAAGCTCAAATCCATGCGCGGCCTGCCTATCCGTGTGATTAAAGTTTTGGAAAGCCTGCCTGCACATACCCATCCGATGGACGTGATGCGTACCGGCGTATCCATGCTGGGCTGTGTTCATCCTGAACGTGAAGGCCATCCGGAAAGCGAAGCGCGCGACATTGCCGACAAACTGATCGCCAGCCTCGGCAGTATCCTCTTGTACTGGTATCAATATTCGCACAACGGCAAACGCATTGAAGTTGAAAGCGAAGAAGAGACCATCGGCGGTCATTTCCTGCACCTGTTGCACGGCAAACGCCCAAGCGAATCACACATCAAAGCCATGCACGTTTCACTGATTCTGTATGCCGAACACGAGTTCAACGCTTCTACCTTTACCGCCCGCGTGATCGCCGGTACAGGCTCTGATATGTACTCCAGCATTACCGGAGCAATCGGCGCGTTGAAAGGTCCGAAACACGGCGGCGCGAACGAAGTGGCTTACGATATTCAAAAACGCTACCGCAATGCCGACGAAGCCGAAGCCGACATCCGCGAACGCATCGGCCGCAAAGAAATCGTGATCGGTTTCGGTCATCCGGTGTACACCATTTCCGACCCTCGCAACGTTGTCATTAAAGAAGTGGCACGCGGTTTGAGCAAAGAAACCGGCGATATGCGCCTCTTTGACATTGCCGAACGTTTGGAAAGCGTGATGTGGGAAGAGAAAAAAATGTTCCCGAATCTGGACTGGTTCTCTGCCGTTTCCTACCAAAAATTGGGCGTACCGACCGCTATGTTCACACCGCTGTTCGTAATTTCCCGTACAACCGGTTGGAGCGCACACGTTCTCGAGCAACGCAAAGACGGCAAAATCATCCGTCCGAGCGCAAACTACACAGGTCCAGAAGATTTGGCGTTTGTGGAGATTGAAGAACGATAATTGAAGAATGCAATAGCAGTTTGTTCTTTATTTCGGTATGCAAAGCTGAGGATTTCAGACGACCTTGCCTTATTGGAAAGGTTGTCTGAAATAAGTTTAAAAATTTAACCTAATAAAAAGGGTATGTATTAAATGGATAAGTTTCAATCAATTATTAATTTAACTGCTGATGCTGCTTTGTTTGTTCAAAATAAAGCAACGGAAATCGCAACAATAGGTGGCTGTCAAGCAAAGGGAGTAAGAGAAATTGCAAGTAATGCAGGGAAAACCTTATTGGAAAAATATTTAAACTCAGAACAAAAGGATGAAATCTAGAAATTCATTCATTAAAAAACTTGTGTAGTTATTTTTAATAATCTTTATGATAAAAACATTGATAATTCAATAATTAGCATTCCAAGTTCTTTACCAAAAATGGAAGAGCTTGAAGAAAACTTAGAATGTTTGAAATTGGCTGCATCTAATCAGATTTTATTGGCAACAGTAGAGCAATTTGCATTTGCTTATAATATTGATAATCATGGGAAAATAATGAGACTTGTTGGTAATTTCAAGGGAGGTGGAGCAACAAAACTTGAAAATGAAGATGTTAGCAAAGTAGATAAAAGTTCACATTCAGGAATTGCATTAGGGGCGCATACTGAAGCTCCTTACCATGCGGCAACAAAGATTTTTAATAATCACTCCCCCGCACCATCATCTCTTGTTTTAACTGCAAGATACAATCCGCTATCAGAACCGACAACAGTAATTCCATTACAACCTATTTTGGAAAAGTTGCATTATTTGGATTTATTGGCATTAACGACAGAAAATTTTGACTTTACTCGTAGTGAGACGTTTACGTCAGGAAAAGGAACAGGGGGAAGTAAAGTATCTATACTTGAATTTAATAACGATGGAACTATTGGTGTTAAATATAACTCTTATAGATTTACTACTAATGTGCATGCACCCCAATCGGTTAAAGATGCTTTGAATAGATTTAATGAATTAATCAACAACTCTGAACAATATAAAATCAACTTACAACCAAACACTTGTATGATCATTAACAACACGTTGGCTTTGCATTGCCGTGATGTTATTCAAGATAACAGAAGATTGTTAATTCGTATTTTTGGATATAAAAATAATATTGAGTATATTTCTTTAGAAGATGATCCTGTATTGGCTCAAGGATAAGAAACATGGAAGATTTATATATAATACTCGCTTTGGGTTTGGTTGCGATGATTGCCGGATTTATCGATGCGATTGCGGGTGGGGGTGGTTTGATTACGCTGCCTGCACTCTTGTTGGCAGGTATTCCTCCCGTGTCGGCAATTGCCACCAACAAGCTGCAAGCAGCCGCTGCTACGTTTTCGGCTACGGTTTCTTTTGCACGCAAAGGTTTGATTGATTGGAAGAAAGGTCTCCCGATTGCGGCAGCATCGTTTGCAGGCGGCGTGGTCGGTGCATTATCGGTCAGCTTGGTTTCCAAAGATATTCTGCTGGCGGTCGTGCCGATTTTGTTGATATTTGTCGCGCTGTATTTTGTGTTTTCGCCCAAGCTCGACGGCAGTAAGGAAGGCAAAGCCAGAATATCTTTTTTTCTATTCGGGCTGACGGTTGCACCGCTTTTGGGTTTTTACGACGGTGTGTTCGGACCGGGTGTCGGCTCGTTTTTTCTGATTGCCTTTATTGTTTTGCTCGGCTGCAAGCTGTTGAACGCGATGTCTTACACCAAATTGGCGAACGTTGCCTGCAATCTTGGTTCGCTATCGGTATTCCTGCTGCACGGTTCGATTATTTTCCCGATTGCGGCAACGATGGCGGTCGGTGCGTTTGTCGGTGCGAATTTAGGTGCGAGATTTGCCGTCCGCTTCGGTTCGAAGCTGATTAAGCCGCTGCTGATTGTCATCAGCATTTCGATGGCTGTGAAATTGTTGATAGACGAGAGAAATCCGCTGTATCAGATGATTATTTCGATGTTTTAAACCCTTTCAGACGACCCCTTCAAAACGTCGGCTGAAACCTCAAACCACAAGAAAAACAGATCCCCAGGAGAACCGACATGGCTGCCAACCAACGTTACCGCAAACCGCTGCCCGGTACGGATTTGGAATACTACGACGCGCGTGCGGCGTGTGAGGACATCAAGCCCGGCTCTTACGACAAGCTGCCTTACACGAGCCGCATTTTGGCGGAGAATTTGGTCAACCGCGCGGACAAAGTCGATTTGCCGACGCTGCAAAGCTGGCTGGGTCAGCTGATTGAGGGAAAACAGGAAATCGACTTTCCTTGGTATCCGGCGCGGGTGGTGTGCCACGATATTCTGGGGCAGACCGCGTTGGTGGATTTGGCAGGTCTGCGCGATGCGATTGCCGAAAAAGGCGGCGATCCTGCCAAAGTGAATCCGGTGGTGCAAACCCAGCTCATCGTCGACCACTCTCTGGCCGTTGAATGCGGCGGCTACGACCCCGATGCCTTCCGCAAAAACCGCCAAATCGAAGACAGACGTAACGAAGACCGTTTCCACTTCATCAACTGGACAAAAACCGCATTTGAAAATGTGGACGTGATTCCGGCGGGCAACGGCATCATGCACCAAATCAATCTAGAAAAAATGTCGCCCGTCGTCCAAGTCAAAAACGGCGTGGCGTTCCCCGATACCTGCGTCGGTACTGACTCACATACGCCGCACGTCGATTCATTGGGCGTGATTTCCGTGGGCGTGGGCGGATTGGAAGCGGAAACCGTAATGCTGGGACGCGCGTCCATGATGCGCCTGCCCGATATTGTCGGCGTTGAGCTGACCGGCAAACGCCGGCCGGGCATTACTGCCACCGACATCGTGTTGGCACTGACTGAGTTCTTGCGCAAAGAACGCGTGGTCGGGGCATTTGTCGAATTCTTCGGCGAAGGTGCGAGAAGCCTGTCCATCGGCGACCGCGCAACTATTTCCAATATGACCCCTGAATTCGGCGCGACTGCCGCGATGTTCGCTATTGATGAGCAAACCATTGATTATTTGAAACTGACCGGACGCGACGACGCGCAGGTGAAATTGGTGGAAACCTACGCCAAAACCGCAGGCTTATGGGCAGATGCCTTGAAAACCGCCGTTTATCCGCGCGTTTTGAAATTTGATTTGAGCAGCGTAACGCGCAATATGGCAGGCCCAAGTAACCCGCATGCCCGTTTTGCGACCGCCGATTTGGCGGCGAAAGGGCTGGCGAAGCCTTACGAAGAGCCTTCAGACGGCCAAATGCCTGACGGTGCAGTGATTATTGCCGCGATTACTTCGTGTACCAATACTTCCAATCCGCGCAACGTTGTCGCCGCTGCGCTGTTGGCACGCAATGCCAACCGCCTCGGCTTGCAACGCAAACCTTGGGTGAAATCTTCGTTTGCCCCGGGTTCAAAAGTAGCCGAAATCTATTTGAAAGAAGCAGGCCTGCTGCCTGAAATGGAAAAACTCGGCTTCGGTATCGTTGCCTTCGCATGTACCACCTGTAACGGCATGAGCGGCGCGCTCGACCCGAAAATCCAGAAAGAAATCATCGACCGCGATTTGTACGCCACCGCCGTACTGTCAGGCAACCGCAACTTCGACGGCCGTATTCATCCGTATGCGAAACAGGCTTTCCTCGCTTCGCCCCCGTTGGTCGTTGCTTACGCGCTGGCAGGCAGCATCCGTTTCGATATTGAAAACGATGTACTCGGCGTTGCAGACGGCCGCGAAATCCGCCTGAAAGACATCTGGCCGACCGACGAAGAAATCGATGCCGTCGTTGCTGAATATGTGAAACCGCAGCAGTTCCGCGATGTGTATGTACCGATGTTCGACACCGGCAAAGCGCAAAAAGCACCCAGTCCGCTGTACGATTGGCGTCTGATGTCCACCTACATCCGCCGTCCGCCTTACTGGGAAGGCGCGCTGGCAGGGGAACGCACATTAAGAGGTATGCGTCCGCTGGCGATTTTGCCCGACAACATCACCACCGACCACCTCTCGCCGTCCAATGCGATTTTGGCCGTCAGTGCCGCAGGCGAGTATTTGGCGAAAATGGGTTTGCCTGAAGAAGACTTCAACTCTTACGCAACCCACCGCGGCGACCACTTGACCGCCCAACGCGCTACCTTCGCCAATCCGAAACTGTTTAACGAAATGGTGAAAAACGAAGACGGCAGCGTGCGCCAAGGCTCGCTCGCCCGCGTCGAACCCGAAGGCGAAACCATGCGCATGTGGGAAGCCATCGAAACCTATATGAACCGCAAACAGCCGCTCATCATCATTGCCGGTGCGGACTATGGTCAAGGCTCAAGCCGCGACTGGGCGGCGAAGGGCGTGCGGCTCGCGGGAGTGGAAGCCATCGCCGCCGAAGGTTTCGAGCGCATCCACCGCACCAATCTCATCGGCATGGGCGTCTTGCCGCTGCAATTCAAACCCGGCACCAACCGCCACACCCTGCAACTGGACGGCACGGAAACCTACGACGTTATCGGCGAACGTACACCGCGCTGCGACCTGACCCTCGTGATTCACCGTAAAAACGGAGAAACCGTCGAAGTTCCCGTTACCTGCCGCCTCGATACTGCAGAAGAAGTATTGGTATATGAAGCCGGCGGCGTGTTGCAACGGTTTGCACAGGATTTTTTGGAAGGGAACGCGGCTTAGAGGTCGTCTGAAAAGCAAGACGTAGCGTGGGTCGGGTTCAACATTTTGCTCATTCACGTAATTCTCGATATGGCAGGCATCTACTGTAAATCGTCATTCCCGCGCAGGCGGGAAT
>NZ_KV815372.1:0-4074 GCF_001814225.1 Neisseria sp. HMSC070F02
AAATAGGGGAACCTGTAAAGGAAGGGGCATCGGCTGCCGCCGGTGCTTTTTTGTTTTTTGTTTGGAAGGGAAATGGCTGGAAAAAGACCTGCGCTATATCGGGGAATGAATCGACGCAAAGGAAATGCCGTCTGAACATGCGTTCGGGCGGCGTTTTTATAACAAAAACACTTCATGGCGGTTGGTTTTATGCCTGTCTAAGTTTTTGTGTCGTGCATACCTGAAGATTTCAGACGGCATCGGTTTATGCTGTCTGAAAAGTGTATTCCGTTTCAGTTTGTAAGCTATGGCAGTCTGTTTGTCTTGTGTTTTGCGTAATTGCCCTTATTTTAAGCCGTGATTTTATTTTGAATTAGATGAAAAAATGAGTAATCAAGATTTTTATGCGACGCTGGGTGTGGCAAGAACAGCTACCGATGATGAGATTAAAAAAGCCTACCGGAAATTGGCGATGAAATATCATCCCGACCGCAATCCTGACAATAAAGAGGCGGAAGAGAAGTTTAAAGAAGTACAAAAGGCGTATGAAACTTTGTCCGACAAGGACAAGCGCGCTATGTACGACCAGTATGGTCATGCGGCGTTTGAAGGCAGCGGACAGGGGGGCTTCGGAGGGTTTGGCGGATTTGGCGGTGCGCAGGGTTTTGACTTTGGGGATATTTTCAGCCAAATGTTTGGAGGCGGTTCGGGGCGCGCCCAGCCTGATTATCAGGGTGAGGACGTTCAAGTCGGTATCGAAATCACGCTTGAAGAAGCCGCAAAAGGTGTGAAGAAACGCATCAATATTCCGACTTATGAAGCGTGTGATGTCTGTAACGGCAGCGGCGCGAAACCGGGGACATCCCCGGAAACCTGCCCGACTTGCAAAGGTTCGGGTACGGTGCACATCCAGCAGGCGATTTTCCGTATGCAGCAGACTTGTCCGACCTGCCACGGTGCGGGCAAACACATTAAAGAACCTTGCGTCAAATGCCGTGGCGCGGGGCGGAATAAGGCGGTCAAGACGGTGGAAGTCAATATTCCCGCCGGTATCGATGACGGGCAGCGTATCCGTTTGAGCGGCGAAGGCGGACCGGGTATGCACGGTGCGCCTGCCGGCGACCTGTATGTAACCGTCCGCATTCGGGCGCATAAGATTTTCCAACGCGACGGTCTGGACTTGCATTGCGAACTGCCGATCAGTTTTGCCACGGCTGCTTTGGGCGGGGAGTTGGAAGTGCCGACCTTGGACGGAAAGGTCAAGCTCACCGTCCCCAAAGAAACCCAAACCGGCAGGAGGATGCGCGTGAAGGGTAAGGGTGTCAAATCTTTACGCAGCAGCGCGACCGGCGATTTGTACTGCCATATTGTTGTCGAAACGCCTGTCAATTTGACCGACCGTCAAAAAGAGCTTTTGGAAGAATTTGAGCGGATTTCTACCGGCTTGGAAAACCAAACACCGCGCAAGAAATCGTTTTTAGACAAGCTGCGCGATTTGTTTGATTGATTTTAAGTTTTGGAAACAAGCAGCCGTATCGGGGAATCTCCCTGATACGGCTGTTTTGTTTGTTTAAAAATAGTTTTTATTTTCAATGGGGTATGGGGCAGGGTGGGATAACTGTTTTTAACTGTTCTTTTTAAAACTTGACATCATGGCGCGATGCCAACAATATGTGAACGTCTGTTGTCAAAGGAAGAATAATGAATAAATCTTTATCCGGGTCGGTAGAAGAATACCGCGAACTGACGCTCCGAGGCATGATACTCGGTGCATTGATCACTGTAATTTTTACTGCGTCCAACGTTTACCTCGGTTTGAAAGTCGGGCTGACCTTTGCCTCGTCGATTCCGGCGGCGGTAATTTCGATGGCGGTTTTAAAGTTTTTCAAAGGCAGCAATATTTTGGAAAACAACATGGTGCAGACCCAAGCCTCGGCTGCGGGTACGCTTTCGACCATCATCTTCGTCCTGCCCGGTTTGCTGATGGCGGGCTACTGGAGCGGTTTCCCGTTCTGGCAGACGACGCTTTTATGTATTGCCGGCGGGATTTTGGGGGTGATTTTTACCATTCCGCTGCGTTACGCGATGGTGGTAAAAAGTGAGCTGCCTTACCCGGAAGGTGTGGCGGCTGCTGAAATTTTGAAAGTGGGCGGTCATGAAGAAGGGGATAACCGTCAGGGAGGCAGCGGCATCAAAGAGCTGGCGGCCGGCGGTGCGTTGGCGGGATTGATGAGCTTTTGCGCCGGAGGTCTGCGCGTGATTGCCGACAGCGCGAGTTATTGGTTTAAAAGCGGTACGGCGATTTTCCAACTGCCGATGGGCTTTTCACTGGCATTGTTGGGCGCGGGCTATTTGGTCGGACTGACGGGCGGTATCGCCATCCTGTTGGGCATTTCGATTGCTTGGGGCATTGCCGTGCCGTATTTCTCCTCACACATTCCGCAACCTTCCGATATGGAAATGGCGGCGTTTGCGATGAAGCTGTGGAAGGAGAAAGTGCGTTTTATCGGTGCGGGGACTATTGGCATTGCGGCGGTTTGGACGCTGTTGATGCTGCTCAAGCCGATGGTGGAAGGCATGAAGATGTCGTTCAAGAGTTTTGGCGGCGGTGCGCCCGCTGCGGAACGCGCCGAACAGGATTTGTCGCCTAAAGCCATGATTTTTTGGGTGCTGGCGATGATGTTTGTTTTAGGCGTGTCGTTTTACCACTTTATCGGCGATTCGCACATTACGGGCGGCATGGCTTGGCTTTTGGTGGTCGTTTGCACGCTTTTGGCTTCCGTCATCGGCTTTTTGGTCGCCGCCGCCTGCGGTTATATGGCAGGTTTGGTCGGCTCGTCTTCCAGCCCGATTTCCGGCGTGGGCATCGTGTCCGTCGTCGTTATTTCACTGGTTTTGCTGCTGGTAGGCGAATCCGGAGGTTTGTTGGCGGATGAGGCTAACCGCAAATTTTTGCTGGCACTGACTTTGTTTTGCGGCTCGGCAGTAATCTGCGTGGCTTCGATTTCCAATGACAACCTGCAAGACTTGAAAACCGGCTACCTGCTCAAAGCCACGCCTTGGCGGCAGCAAGTCGCCCTGATTATCGGCTGTATCGTTGGTGCGCTGGTTATTTCGCCCGTGTTGGAACTGCTTTACGAAGCCTACGGCTTTACTGGCGCAATGCCGCGCGAAGGCATGGATGCGGCGCAGGCTTTGGCAGCTCCTCAAGCGACTTTGATGACGACCATCGCGTCGGGCATTTTCGCCCACAACCTCGAATGGGTCTACATCTTTACCGGCATCGCGATTGGAGCGGTATTAATCGTCGTCGATTTGGTGTTGAAAAAATCATCAGGCGGCAAACTTGCCCTGCCCGTCCTTGCGGTCGGTATGGGTATTTATCTGCCGCCGTCCGTCAATATGCCCATCGTGGCAGGCGCGGTGTTGGCGGCGGTGTTGAAACACATCATCGGTAAAAAAGCGGAAAACCGCGAAGGCCGTCTGAAAAACGCCGAGCGCATCGGAACCTTGTTCTCCGCCGGCCTGATTGTCGGTGAAAGCCTGATCGGTGTGATTATGGCGTTTATTATTGCCTTCTCCGTGACCAACGGCGGCTCGGATGCGCCGCTCGCGTTGAATCTGCAAAACTGGGATGCCGCCGCTTCTTGGTTGGGTTTGGCGTTCTTCGTTACCGGGATGTTTTTCTTTGCACAGCGCGTACTGAAGGCGGGTAGGTAGCCTGTCGGAAAAAATGCCGTCTGAAACGTTCAGACGGCATTTTTTATCGGGAAAGCGTAAGGCGGAGCTTTTCGGCTTGCGCCCACGCTTTACCGGCAAGATCTTTGGGCGACAGCAGCGGCGCGGTTTGAAGCGGCCAGCCTATGCCGACTGTCGGGTCGTTCCATATTAAAACCTGTTCGGCTTCAGGCTTGTAATAGTCCGTGCATTTGTACACGACTTCCGCTGCGTCGCCCAAAACGCAAAACCCGTGCGCGAAGCCTTCGGGTATCCAAAGCTGGCATTGGTTTTGCGCGGACAGGGTTGCGCCCGCCCATTTGCCGAAAGTCGGCGAACCTTCGCGCATATCGACGGCCACGTCGAATACTTCGCCGA
>NZ_KV815373.1:0-11864 GCF_001814225.1 Neisseria sp. HMSC070F02
CTTGTCCTGATTTTTGTTAATCCACTATAGATTATCATTTATCCTTTCTAAAGCCGTTCCGGTTTGTCCGACCGGCGGCTTTGCCCCAATATCCCCATTTTGGAGACACCTATGTTACGTTTGACTGCTTTAGCCGTATGCACCGCCCTCGCTTTGGGCGCGTGTTCGCCGCAAAATTCCGACTCTGCCCCACAAGCCAAAGAACAGGCGGTTTCCGCCGCACAATCCGAAAGTGCGTCCGTTACCGTCAAAACCGCGCGCGGCGATGTTCAAATACCGCAAAACCCCGAACGTATCGCCGTTTACGATTTGGGTATGCTCGACACCTTGAGCAAACTGGGCGTGAAAACCGGTTTGTCCGTCGATAAAAACCGCCTGCCGTATTTAGAGGAATATTTCAAAACGACCAAACCCGCCGGAACTTTGTTCGAGCCGGATTACGAAGCCTTAAACGCCTACAAGCCGCAGCTCATCATCATCGGCAGCCGCGCAGCCAAGGCGTTTGACAAATTAAACGAAATCGCGCCGACCATCGAAATGACCGCCGATACCGCCAACCTCAAAGAAAGTGCCAAAGAGCGCATCGACGCGCTGGCGCAAATCTTCGGCAAGCAGGCGGAAGCGGACAAGCTGAAGGCGGAAATCGACGCGTCTTTTGAAGCCGCGAAAACTGCCGCACAAGGCAAAGGCAAGGGTTTGGTGATTTTGGTCAACGGCGGCAAGATGTCCGCCTTCGGCCCGTCTTCACGACTGGGCGGCTGGCTGCACAAAGACATCGGTTTGCCCGCTGTTGACGAAGCCATCAAAGAAGGCAGCCACGGTCAGCCTATCAGCTTTGAATACTTGAAAGAGAAAAATCCCGACTGGCTGTTCGTCCTTGACCGCAGCGCGGCCATCGGCGAAGAGGGTCAGGCGGCGAAAGACGTGTTGAATAATCCGCTGGTTGCCGAAACAACCGCCTGGAAAAAAGGACAAGTCGTTTACCTCGTTCCCGAAACTTATCTGGCAGCCGGCGGCGCGCAAGAGCTGCTGAACGCGAGCAAACAGGTTGCGGATGCTTTTAACGCCGCGAAATAATGAAACGGCGGCATTCGATGCCGTCTGAAACACGGATGCAAACCGCTTCCCGTGTTTCAGACGGCATTGCCCGATACGGGCGTTATAGTGGATTAAATTTAAACCAGTACGGCGTTGCCTCGCCTTGCCGTACTATTTGTACTGTCTGCGGCTTCGTCGCCTTGTCCTGATTTAAATTTAATCCACTATATCGCGGGAATGGCGGCAAGCGTTTTTATTGGAACTTGCCCTATCCTCTGCCCATCCGGAGGCTTCAAACAAGGCTTTCCGCTCCGACGGTTCGGACTGCCTTGTTTGAATCTTCTACGCCTTAACGCTTTTCCCTTCTGTTTATGACTGCCAAACCTTTTTCCCTCAACCTGACCAACCTCCTGCTGCTGGCGGTGTTGTTTGCCGTCAGCCTGTCGGTGGGCGTTGCCGATTTCCGCTGGTCGGATGTGTTTTCGCTGTCCGACAGCCAGCAGGTTATGTTCATCAGCCGCCTGCCGCGCACGTTTGCGATTGTGCTGACGGGCGCGTCGATGGCGGTGGCGGGGATGATTATGCAGATTTTGATGCGTAACCGTTTTGTCGAGCCTTCTATGGCGGGCGCGGGTCAGAGTGCGGCTTTGGGTTTGCTTCTGATGTCCCTGCTGCTGCCTGCCGCGCCGCTGCCGGTCAAAATGTCGGTTGCCGCCGTTGCCGCGTTAATCGGGATGCTGGTGTTTATGCTGCTTATCCGCCGCCTGCCGCCGACGGCGCAGCTGATGGTGCCGCTGGTGGGGATTATTTTCGGCGGTGTGGTTGAGGCGGTGGCGACGTTTGTCGCGTATGAGTTTGAGATGCTGCAAATGTTGGGCGTATGGCAGCAGGGCGATTTTTCGAGCGTGCTGCTGGGGCGGTACGAGCTGCTTTGGATTACGGGCGGTTTGGCGGTGTTTGCCTATCTGATTGCCGACCGGCTGACGATTTTGGGTTTGGGCGAAACGGTAAGCGTGAACTTGGGGCTGAACCGGACGGCGATTCTGTGGTCGGGGCTGATTATTGTGGCTTTGATTACGTCGCTGGTTATCGTTACGGTCGGCAATATTCCGTTTATCGGGCTGGTCGTGCCGAACATCATCAGCCGCCTGATAGGCGACAGGCTGCGCCAAAGCCTGCCTGCGGTGGCTTTGCTGGGTGCGTCTTTGGTTTTATTGTGCGACATTATCGGACGCGTGATTGTGTTTCCGTTTGAAATTCCGGTATCGACCGTCTTCGGCGTATTGGGTACGGCGTTGTTTTTGTGGCTTTTGTTGAGGAAACCCGCCTATGCCGTCTGAAAAAAATATCGGTTTTATGGCAGGAAGCAGCCGTCCGTTGTGGGTCGCCTTTGCGCTGTTGCTGGTTTCCTGCGGACTGTTTATGACGCTCAACGTCAAAGGCGATTGGGATTTTGTACTGCACCTGCGGCTGACCAAACTTGCCGCGCTGCTGATGGTCGCCTATGCGGTCGGCGTGTCCACGCAACTCTTCCAAACGCTGACCAACAATCCGATTCTGACCCCTTCGATTTTGGGTTTCGATTCGCTGTATGTGTTTTTGCAGACGCTTTTGGTTTTCGCTCTGGGCGGCGTGGGCTATGCTTCCCTGCCGTTGACGGGCAAATTCGGCTTTGAACTGGTCGTTATGATGGGCGGCTCGCTGCTGTTGTTCTACACGCTCATCCGTCAGGGCGGGCGCGATTTGCCGCGTATGATTTTAATCGGCGTGATTTTCGGGATTTTGTTCCGCAGCCTTTCCTCGCTGCTTTCGCGCATGATAGACCCCGAAGAATTTACGGCGGCGCAGGCGAATATGTTTGCCGGATTCAATACCGTCCACAGCGAGCTTTTGGGCATAGGCGCGCTGATTCTGCTCGTCAGCGCGGCGGTCGTTTGGCGTGAACGCTACCGCTTGGACGTACACCTTTTGGGGCGCGACCAAGCCGTCAATTTGGGCATCAGCTACACGCGCAACACCTTATGGATACTGCTTTGGATTGCCGCGCTGGTGGCGACGGCGACCGCCGTTGTCGGCCCGGTAAGCTTTTTCGGGCTTCTCGCCGCCTCGCTTGCCAACCACTTTTCCCCGTCCGTGCGCCATTCCGTCCGCCTGCCGATGACGGTTTGTGTCGGCGGCATCCTCTTGGTCGGCGGACAGACCGTATTCGAACACTTCTTGGGCATGAAGGCGGTATTAAGCGTGGTGGTCGAATTTGCGGGCGGACTCGTTTTCCTCTATCTCGTTTTAAAACACAAAAAATGACGGATGCCGTCTGAACGGCAGCCCGCCCCGAAAGGACAAACCATATGACGCAAGAACGTTTACCCGAATTTTTCGACCGCGCCCCGACGCTGACCGTACAAGACCCGCTTGCCGCATTCCTCGGCGCGGCGCAAGACGGCATCCTCACTTACCGCTACGCCGATGCCGTGCGCCTGTGCGGACATTCCTGCCCGACCGTCGCGGGCGCGTACCTGATGGTTATCAAAGGACTGAAAGCCCTTTACGGCGAAGAGCTGCCCGAACGCGGCGGCATCGAAGCCGCCATGCAGGGAGCGCGCGACGAAGGCACGGTCGGCGTAACCGCGTCCGTCGTCCAACTCCTTACCGGCGCAGCCCCCGAAACCGGCTTCGGAGGCATCGGAATACAGGGACGCTTCGCCCGCCGCAACCTCTTATCCTTTGGTGCAGGCGAAATCAACGGCACACTGACCCTGCGCCGCAAAGACAACGGTAAAACCGTCGCCGTCAGCATCAACGCCGCCCTGAAACCCTTCGCACCCGAAATGCGCGAACTTATGCCCAAAGCCGTCGGCGGCAGCGCAAGCGCAGAAGAACTCGAACGCTTCGGACAACTCTGGCAGGCACGCGTTAAAGCATTTTTGACCGAATCGGCGGACGACCCGCAGTTCGTCATCGTCCGCGAAGTGTGAGCGTTCAGACGGCATTCCGAATTTCAAATGCCGTCTGAACCCCGCCAAACAACAACAAACCTACGCCCGACAAGCATCCGCCTATGATTACCATCCGCAACGTCAGCTACCGCATCGGCACGCGCCCCATTCTGGACAACATCAGCCTCGACATTCCCGAAGGCGGCATTACCGCGCTGATCGGCCCGAACGGCGCAGGCAAGTCCACCCTGTTTTCCTTTATGGCGCGGCTGCGCCCGCTTGAAAGCGGCAGCATCGCCTACCGAGGCAAAAACCTTGCCGGCACTCCCACCGCCGAACTCGCCCGCACGCTCTCCATCCTCACCCAAGAAAACAGCATCATGAGCCGCATCACCGTGCGCGACCTGCTGATGTTCGGCCGCTATCCCTACCACCAAGGCAGGCCGACTGCCGAATGCCGCCGTATCGTTAACGGTGCAATCGAAGAATTCCACCTGCAAGACCTCTCCGACCGCTATCTGACCGAACTCTCCGGCGGACAACGCCAACGCGCCATGATTGCGATGGTGTTCTGCCAAAGCACCGACTACGTCCTTTTGGACGAACCGCTGAACAACCTCGATATGTATCACGCCCGCTCGCTCATGCAGATTCTGCAAAAGCTCACGCGCGAACACAAACGCACCACCGTCGCCGTATTGCACGACATTAACCAGGCCGCCGCTTACGCCGACCACGTCGTCGCCATGAAAAACGGCAAAGCCGTCCTGACCGGCACGCCCGAAGAAGTGTTCACCGTACACAACATCAAAGAACTGTTCGACATGGACGTGGACGTACTCGACTACGAAGGCAAAAAACTGATTGTCCACCATATCTAAATCCGACAAAAAGGCCGTCTGAACATTCAGACGGCAACCCATATCCTGACAAAATTAAGACACGACACCGGCAGAATTGACATCAGCATAATATGCACATATTAACAGATATTAATGCCGAACTACCTACCTGCATGAATCAAATAAATAAATAAATAAATAAATTGCGACAATGTATTATATATATGCCTCCCTTCATATATACTTCAATATATAAACAAACTTGGTGGAAATAAAATACTTGCAAAAGATTTTCGCCCCATTTTTTAACCACTCACAAAGGTAATGAGCCATGAAACATTTCCAATCCAAAGTACTGACCGCAGCCATCCTTGCCACTTTCTGTAGCGGCGCACTGGCAGCCACAAACGACGACGATGTTAAAAAAGCTGCCACTGTGGCCATTGCTGCTGCCTACAACAATGGCCAAGAAATCAACGGTTTCAAAGCTGGAGAGACCATCTACGACATTGGTGAAGACGGCACAATTACCAAAAAAGACGCAACTGCAGCCGATGTTGAAGCCGACGACTTTAAAGGTCTGGGTCTGAAAAAAGTCGTGACTAACCTGACCAAAACCGTCAATGAAAACAAACAAAACGTCGATGCCAAAGTAAAAGCTGCAGAAACTGCAGCAGGCAAAGCCGAAGCTGCCGCTGGCACAGCTAATACTGCAGCCGACAAGGCCGAAGCTGTCGCTGCAAAAGTTACCGACATCAAAGCTGATATCGCTACGAACAAAGATAATATTGCTAAAAAAGCAAACAGTGCCGACGTGTACACCAGAGAAGAGTCTGACAGCAAATTTGTCAGAATTGATGGTCTGAACGCTACTACCGAAAAATTGGACACACGCTTGGCTTCTGCTGAAAAATCCATTGCCGATCACGATACTCGCCTGAACGGTTTGGATAAAACAGTGTCAGACCTGCGCAAAGAAACCCGCCAAGGCCTTGCAGAACAAGCCGCGCTCTCCGGTCTGTTCCAACCTTACAACGTGGGTCGGTTCAATGTAACGGCTGCAGTCGGCGGCTACAAATCCGAATCGGCAGTCGCCATCGGTACCGGCTTCCGCTTTACCGAAAACTTTGCCGCCAAAGCAGGCGTGGCAGTCGGCACTTCGTCCGGTTCTTCCGCAGCCTACCATGTCGGCGTCAATTACGAGTGGTAAGCAGCATCTCCCGATAAAGAAACCGCAGCCCTGCAAGGCTGCGGTTTTTATTTTCTATCCGGCCGTCAGACTGCTGCGTCCGCACGTTCGCCCGTGCGGATACGGATTGCCTCCTCGACCGGCAGCACAAAAATCTTGCCGTCGCCGATTTTGCCCGAACACGCCACCTCGACAATCACGTCAATCGCGCGTTCCACAGCGTCATCCGCCAACACCAGCTCGATTTTGACCTTGGGCAGGAAATCGACGGCGTATTCCGCACCGCGATAGATTTCCGTATGCCCCTTCTGCCTGCCGAACCCTTTGACCTCGCTGACGGTCATCCCCGTAATGCCGATTTCCGTCAACGCCTCGCGCACGTCGTCGAGTTTGAACGGTTTGACAATCGCCTCGATTTTTTTCATCACATTCTCCATTAATTAACGTAAACAAACGACAAATATAGCAGAAACCGCCGGCAAACGATAAACGGTACTGTTCGCCCGGCGATGCGGCGATTTGCCGGAAACCGTCATTCCCGCGCAGGCGGGAATCCCGATCTCTGCATTTCAGCAATATTTAAAGGTTTCTGTAAATCCAAACTTCCATATTCCTAACCGTACGGAAACGACGGCATTTGATCTAAAAACATACGGAAGCAGTTGCCCGCCCCTCTACTTCCTGCAATTATCCGCATACCCGGCTTTGGGTAAAAATCAGAAAAACAGATAAAACCCTTATTCCTTAATATCTTCAGACGGCACCTGTATTTTCCCCAACTGTATGCCGTCTGAAGATTGTCAACATTTTAAGCCAAAATACCCAAGCAATACAGCCCCGTTGCGCGTATAATGACAGATTTTCCAACCGCATTTGAGAGCCGAATCCATGTCTGTCGTTTTGCCCTTGCGCGGCGTTACCGCCCTTTCCGATTTCCGTGTCGAAAAACTCTTGCAAAAAGCCGCCGCACTCGGACTGCCCGAAGTCAAATTAAGCAGCGAATTTTGGTATTTCGCCGGCAGCGAGAAAGCATTGGATGCCGCGACTGTCGAAAAACTGCAAGCCTTGTTGGCGGCGCAAAGCGTTGAACAAACGCCAAAAGCGCGCGAGGGCTTGCATTTGTTTTTGGTAACGCCCCGTTTGGGTACGATTTCGCCGTGGGCTTCCAAGGCGACCAATATCGCGGAAAACTGCGGTTTGGCAGGCATCGAACGCATCGAGCGCGGCATGGCGGTGTGGCTGGAAGGTCGTCTGAACGACGATGAGAAACAGCAATGGGCGGCGTTGCTGCACGACCGCATGACCGAATCCGTGCTGCCCGATTTTCAGACGGCATCCAAATTATTCCACCATCTCGAATCCGAAACCTTTTCCACCGTTGATGTTTTGGGCGGCGGTAAAGAGGCTTTGGTCAAAGCCAATACCGAAATGGGCTTGGCACTCTCCGCCGACGAAATCGATTATCTGGTTGAAAACTATCAGGCTTTGCAGCGCAATCCGTCCGATGTTGAATTGATGATGTTCGCGCAGGCAAACAGCGAACACTGCCGCCACAAAATCTTCAACGCCGACTTCATCCTCAACGGCGAAAAACAGCCGAAATCCCTGTTCGGTATGATACGCGACACGCACAACGCGCATCCCGAAGGTACGGTCGTCGCCTATAAAGACAATTCGTCCGTGATTGAAGGCGCGAAAATCGAGCGTTTCTATCCGAATGCGGCGGAAAACCAAGGCTACCGTTTCCACGAGGAAGACACGCATATCATCATGAAAGTGGAAACGCACAACCACCCGACCGCCATCGCGCCGTTTGCGGGCGCGGCAACGGGCGCGGGCGGCGAAATCCGCGACGAAGGCGCAACGGGCAAAGGTTCGCGTCCGAAAGCAGGCTTGACCGGCTTTACCGTGTCCAACCTCAACATCCCCGACCTCAAACAGCCGTGGGAACAAGACTACGGCAAGCCGGAACATATTTCCTCGCCGCTGGACATCATGATCGAAGGCCCCATCGGCGGCGCGGCGTTCAACAACGAATTCGGCCGCCCGAACCTCTTGGGCTACTTCCGCACTTTTGAAGAAAAATTTGACGGTCAGGTTCGCGGCTACCACAAACCGATTATGATTGCCGGCGGCTTGGGCAGCATTCAGGCGCAGCAGACGCATAAAGACGAAATCCCCGAAGGCGCGTTGCTGATCCAACTGGGCGGCCCGGGCATGCTTATCGGCTTGGGCGGCGGCGCGGCTTCTTCGATGGATACCGGCACGAACGACGCTTCTTTAGACTTCAACTCCGTACAACGCGGCAACCCCGAAATCGAACGCCGCGCGCAAGAAGTCATCGACCGCTGCTGGCAGCTCGGCGACAAAAACCCGATTATCTCCATCCACGACGTGGGCGCAGGAGGTTTGTCCAACGCCTTCCCCGAACTGGTCAACGATGCCGGACGCGGCGCGGTATTCGAGCTGCGCGAAGTGCCGTTGGAAGAACACGGTTTAACGCCTTTGCAAATCTGGTGCAACGAATCGCAAGAGCGTTATGTCTTGTCGATTTTGGAAAAAGATTTGGATACCTTCCGCGCCATCTGCGAACGCGAACGCTGCCCGTTTGCCGTGGTCGGTACAGCGACCGACGACGGTCATTTGAAAGTGCGCGACGATTTGTTCGCCAACAACCCCATCGATTTGCCGTTGAACGTCTTGCTCGGCAAACCGCCCAAAACCACGCGTACCGACAAAACAGTTACGCCATCTAAAAAACCGTTTCACGCCGACGATATCGACATCACCGAAGCCGCCTACCGCGTTTTGCGCCTGCCTGCCGTAGCCGCCAAAAACTTCCTGATTACCATCGGCGACCGCAGCGTCGGCGGCATGACCCACCGCGACCAAATGGTCGGCAAATACCAAACCCCCGTAGCCGATTGCGCCGTTACCATGATGGGCTTCAACACCTATCGCGGCGAAGCGATGTCTATGGGCGAAAAACCGACCGTCGCCCTGTTTGACGCGCCTGCTTCGGGCAGAATGTGCGTCGGCGAAGCCATCACCAACATCGCGGCGGTCAACATCGGCGACATCGGCAACATCAAGCTCTCCGCCAACTGGATGGCGGCGTGCGGCAACGAAGGCGAAGACGAAAAACTCTACCGCACCGTCGAAGCGGTTTCTAAAGCCTGTCAGGCACTGGATTTGAGCATCCCCGTGGGCAAAGACAGCCTGTCGATGAAAACCGTTTGGCAGGATGGCGCGGACAAGAAATCCGTCGTTTCGCCGTTGAGCCTGATTATCTCCGCGTTCGCGCCGGTTCAAGACGTACGCAAAACCGTTACGCCCGAATTGAAAAACGTCGAGGACAGCGTATTGCTGTTTGTCGATTTGGGCTTCGGCAAAGCGCGTATGGGCGGCTCTGCATTCGGTCAGGTATACAACAACATGAGCGGCGACGCGCCCGATTTGGACGACACAGGCCGTCTGAAAGCGTTTTACAACGTGATTCAACAGCTTGTCGCCGAAGACAAACTCTTGGCATACCACGACCGCAGCGACGGCGGCTTGTTTGCCGTTTTGGTAGAAATGGCGTTTGCAGGGCGGTGCGGCTTGGATATAGATTTAAATTTATTGCTTGCACAAACATTTATTACCAACCATACCGCTCTGTCTCAATCATTGCGGACTGAAGAGGTAAAAGCGTTGGCTGAATGGCAAGAAACCATTGCCCGCACATTATTTAATGAAGAGTTGGGTGCTGTTATCCAAGTTAGAAAACAAGATGTTGCCGATATTATCAATTTATTCTATCAACAACAGCTGCATCATAATGTCTTTGAAATCGGTACGTTAACTGATGAGAACACGTTAATCATCCGCGACGGGCAAACGCACCTTATTTCTGACAACCTAATCAAACTGCAACAAACCTGGCAAGAAACCAGCCATCAAATCCAACGCCTGCGCGACAACCCTGCCTGCGCCGACAGCGAGTTTGCCCTGATTGGCGACAACGACCGCAGCGCATTGTTTGCCAACCTGAAATTCGACGTGAACGAAGACATCGCCGCGCCGTTTATCAACAGCGGCGCGAAACCCAAAATCGCCATCCTGCGCGAACAGGGCGTGAACGGGCAAATCGAAATGGCCGCCGCCTTCACCCGCGCCGGATTCGATGCTTACGACGTGCATATGTCCGACCTGATGGCAGGCCGTTTCCGCCTTGCCGACTTCAAAATGCTGGCGGCGTGCGGCGGCTTCAGCTACGGCGACGTACTCGGCGCGGGCGAAGGCTGGGCGAAATCCATCCTGTTCCACCCCGCCTTACACGACCAGTTCGCCGCCTTCTTCACCGACCCGAACACGCTGACATTGGGCGTGTGCAACGGCTGCCAGATGGTCAGCAACCTCGCCGAAATCATCCCCGGCACGGCAGGCTGGCCGAAGTTCAAGCGCAACCTGAGCGAACAGTTCGAAGCGCGCCTGAGCATGGTTCATGTCCCCAAATCCGCGTCGCTGATTCTGAACGAAATGCAAGGCTCCAGCCTGCCCGTCGTCGTCAGCCACGGCGAAGGCCGCGCCGACTTCGCGCTTCACGGCGGCAATATTTCCGCCGATTTGGGCATTGCGCTGCAATATGTGGACGGTCAAAACCAAGTTACCCAAACCTATCCGCTCAACCCCAACGGCTCGCCGCAAGGCATCGCCGGCATTACCAACGCCGACGGCCGCGTGACCATCATGATGCCCCACCCCGAACGCGTGTACCGCGCCGCACAAATGAGCTGGAAACCGGAAGGCTGGACGGAACTGTCCGGCTGGTACCGCCTCTTTGCCGGCGCACGTAAAGCCTTGGGCTAACCGCCCTACTCAAACCAATGCCGTCTGAAGAATATTTCAGACGGCGTTCTGGCATACCATCCTTTAAACGGTATCCGTCCACCGAGGAACACTCATGAAAATCACCCCCGTCAAAGCCCTAACCGACAACTACATCTGGATGATACAGCACGGCAACCATGCCGTCTGCGTCGACCCTTCCGAACCCTCGCCCGTCTTGGAATTCCTCGTCCGCAACCGCCTCATGCTTGCCCAAACATGGGTAACTCACCCCCACCCCGACCACGAAGGCGGTGCGGCGGCACTCTGGCGCGGCTACATGGAATCGCCCGTTTACGGCGAATCCGACATCGAAGCGGCAACCCACACCGTAACCGCAGGCACCCAATTTACCTTCGGCGAAGGGTTAATCACCGTTTGGGCAACCCCGGGCCATACCGACCGCCACATCAGCTACCTTATGGAAACTTCAGACGGCATACACGTCTTTTGCGGCGACACCCTGTTTTCCGCCGGCTGCGGACGCGTGTTTACCGGCACAATCGAACAGCTTTACGACAGCTTCCAACGCTTCAACCGCCTGCCTGAAAACACCCTGTTCTACCCGGCACACGAATACACCGCCGCCAACCTGGATTTTGCCGCCCATATCGAGCCGGACAACGCCGACATTCAGACGGCACTGAAAGCGGCGGCGCATACGCCTACCCTGCCCGTTACCCTCGCGCACGAACGCCGCGTCAATCCGTTTTTGCGCGTCGACCTGCCGCACGTCAGAGACCGCGCCGAGGCATTGAGCGGGAAAACGTTAAACAGCAGCCTCGATACCTTTGTCGCGCTGCGTGAACTTAAAAACCAATACCGGACGAAATAAAACAACGGGAAAACGCAGCCATTCCTAGGATTTTTATTAAAATCTTAAATAAAATCATACAATCATCGCCAATAGACGAAAGGACACCGTTGCCTTATAATCAAACAAAAACAAAATATATAATATAGTGGATTGAATTTAAATCAGGACAAGGC
>NZ_KV815373.1:11964-35736 GCF_001814225.1 Neisseria sp. HMSC070F02
ACGCTGTACTGGTTTTTGTTAATCCACTATATTGTTAATCCACTATATAAATCCAGCACAAAACGGGATCGGTGATTCTTGTCCGCAAGAATCGTTGATTTTCTCTATTACACGGATAATCATCATGCGCTTCACACACACCACCCCATTTTGTTCCGTATTGTCCACCCTCGGTCTTTTTGCCGTTTCCCCTGCTTACTCATCCATTGTCCGCAACGATGTCGATTACCAATATTTTCGCGACTTTGCCGAAAATAAAGGCGCGTTCGCCGTAGGTGCAAGCAATATTTCCATCCAAGACAAGCAAGGCAAAATATTAGGCAGGGTTCTCAACGGCATCCCCATGCCCGACTTCCGAGTCAGCAACCGGCAAACCGCCATCGCCACCCTGATTCACCCCCAATACGTCAACAGTGTCAAACACAACGTCGGCTACGGTTCCATACAATTCGGCAACGACACCCAAAATCCAGAAGAACAAGCCTATACCTACCGCCTCGTATCACGCAACCCGCACCCGGACTACGACTACCACCTTCCCCGCCTCAACAAACTGGTTACCGAAATCTCACCTACCGCACTCAGCAGCGTACCCTTGCTTGGAAACGGCCAGCCAAAGGCCAATGCCTACCTCGATACCGACCGCTTCCCCTACTTTGTACGACTCGGCTCAGGCACGCAACAAGTCCGCAAAGCAGACGGCACGCGTACACGAACCGCCCCGGCATACCAATACCTGACCGGCGGCACGCCGCTGAAAGTATTGGGGTTCCAAAACCACGGCTTACTCGTCGGCGGCAGCCTGACCGACCAACCCCTTAACACCTACGCAATCGCCGGAGACAGCGGTTCCCCCCTGTTTGCCTTCGACAAGCATGAAAACCGCTGGGTGCTTGCGGGCGTACTCAGCACCTACGCCGGCTTCGATAATTTCTTCAACAAATACATCGTCACGCAACCCGAATTCATCCGTTCCACCATCCGCCAATACGAAACCCGGCTGGATGTCGGGCTGACCACCAACGAACTCATATGGCGCGACAACGGTAATGGCGACAGCACCCTGCAAGGGCTCAACGAACGCATCACCCTGCCCATTGCAAACCCTTCGCTTGCCCCACAAAACGACAGCAGGCACATGCCGTCTGAAGATGCCGGCAAAACGCTCATCCTATCCAGCAAGTTCGACAACAAAACACTGATGCTGGCAGACAATATCAACCAAGGCGCAGGCGCATTGCAGTTCGACAGCAACTTCACCGTCGTCGGTAAAAACCACACATGGCAAGGTGCAGGCGTTATCGTAGCCGACGGCAAACGCGTCTTCTGGCAAGTCAGCAACCCCAAAGGCGACCGGCTCTCCAAACTGGGCGCAGGCACGCTTATCGCCAACGGACAAGGCATCAACCAGGGCGACATCAGCATCGGGGAAGGCACTGTCGTACTCGCCCAAAAAGCTGCTTCAGACGGCAGCAAACAAGCATTCAACCAAGTCGGCATCACCAGCGGCAGGGGCACGGCCGTCCTCGCCGACAGCCAGCAAATCAAATCCGAAAACCTCTATTTCGGCTTCAGGGGCGGACGGCTCGACCTCAACGGCAACAACCTTGCCTTTACCCATATCCGCCATGCGGACGGCGGCGCGCAAATCGTCAACCACAACCCTGACCAAGCCGCGACACTGACGCTGACCGGCAACCCCGTCCTCAGTCCCGAGCATGTCGAGTGGGTGCAATGGGGCAACCGTCCGCAAGGCAACGCGGCGGTTTACGAATACATCAACCCGCACCGCAACCGTCGGACCGACTACTTCATACTCAAACCCGGCGGCAACCCGCGCGAATTTTTCCCGTTAAATATGAAAAACTCAACAAGCTGGCAATTTATCGGCAACAACAGGCAACAGGCCGCCAAACAAGTCGCCCAAGCCGAAAATGCCCGCCCCGACCTAATTACCTTCGGCGGATACTTGGGTGAGAACGCGCAAACGGGCAAAGCCGCACCGAGTTACAGCAAAACCAATATCGAATGGGTGAATGGTCCAAACACCCCACACAAGCCCTCGCCCTATACGAATACGCCAACCCGCACAGGGGCAGGCGTACCGACGATTACCGCCTCAAAGAAGGCGGCAACCCCGGCGCCTACTTCCCATGGAATGCCTACAGCACCCAAGACTGGGAATTTCTCGGACATGACCGGCGAAGCAGCCATAGAAAAAAACCGCCATATCGCAAATGCCGCCGTATACGGCCGGCCCGAATACCGTTACAACGGCGCACTCAACCTGCACTATCGTCCCAAACGCACCGACAGCACGCTGTTGCTCAACGGCGGCATGAACCTTAACGGGGAAGTCTTGATTGAGGGCGGCAATATGATTGTGTCAGGCAGGCCCGTACCCCATGCCTACGACCACCAGGCCAAACGCGAACCCGTTCTTGAAAACGAATGGACCGACGGCAGCTTCAAGGCTGCACGGTTCACCCTGCGAAACCATGCCCGACTGACGGCAGGGCGCAATACCGCGCATCTGGACGGCGACATAACCGCATACAATCTGTCCGGCATCGACCTCGGCTTTACCCAAGGCAAAACACCGGAATGCTACCGCTCCTACCATAGCGGCAGCACCCACTGCACACCCAACGCCGTTTTAAAAGCCGAAAACTATCGTGCACTACCTGCAACGCAAGTACGCGGCGACATTACCCTTAACGACCGTTCAGAGCTCCGCCTGGGCAAAGCACACCTGTACGGCAGCATCCGTGCCGGCAAAGACACCGCAGTCCGCATGGAAGCAGACAGCAACTGGACACTTTCCCAGTCCAGCCACACCGGCGCACTGACGCTTGACGGCGCACAAATTACCCTGAACCCCGATTTCGCCAATAATACACACAACAACCGCTTCAACACACTGACCGTCAACGGCACACTTGACGGGTTCGGCACATTCCGATTCCTGACCGGCATCGTCCGAAAACAAAATGCCCCCCCCCTCAAACTGGAAGGGGACAGCCGCGGCGCATTCCAAATCCACGTCAAAAACACCGGACAAGAACCTCAAACAACCGAATCGCTTGCACTTGTGAGCCTCAATCCGAAACACAGCCACCAAGCCCGATTCACCCTCCAAAACGGCTATGCCGATTTGGGTGCCTACCGCTACATCCTCCGCAAAAACAACAACGGATACAGCCTGTACAACCCGCTCAAAGAGGCCGAACTTCAAATTGAAGCCACGCGTGCGGAACATGAGCGCAACCAACAGGCATACAACCAATTACAGGCAACCGACATCAGCAGACAGGTTCAACATGACTCTGACGCGACCAGGCAGGCACTACAGGCCTGGCAGAACAGTCAAACCGAACTTGCCCGCATCGACAGCCAAGTCCAATATCTGTCCGCCCAATTGAAACAGACAGACCCGCTAACCGGCATTCTGACGCGTGCCCAAAACCTGTGTGCCGCACAAGGATACAGTGTCGATATCTGCCGTCAGGTTGCCAAAGCCGCCGACACGAACGACCTGACACTCTTCGAAACCGAACTGGATACGTATATAGAACGTGTAGAAATGGCCGAATCCGAACTTGACAAAGCACGGCAAGGCGGCGATGCGCAAGCCGTCGAAACAGCCCGGCACGCCTACCTGAACGCACTCAACCGTCTGTCCCGACAAATCCACAGTTTGAAAACCGGCGTTGCCGGCATCCGTATGCCGAACCTGGCCGAACTGATCAGCCGGTCGGCCAACACCGCCGTTTCCGAACAGGCCGCCTACAATACCGGCCGGCAACAGGCGGGACGCCGCATCGACCGCCACCTTACCGATCCGCAGCAGCAAAACATCTGGCTGGAAACCGGTACGCAACAAACCGACTACCATAGCGGCACACACCGTCCCTACCAACAAACTACCAACTATGCACATATCGGCATCCAAACCGGCATCACCGACCGTCTCAGTGTCGGTACGATTTTAACCGATGAGCGCACAAACAACCGTTTTGATGAAGGCGTATCCGCCCGAAACCGCAGCAACGGCGCACATCTGTTCGTCAAAGGGGAAAACGGCGCACTCTTTGCCGCGGCAGATTTAGGCTACAGCAACAGCCGTACCCGATTTACCGATTATGACGGGGCTGCCGTCCGCCGCCACGCATGGGATGCAGGCATCAACACCGGCATCAAAATCGATACCGGCATCAAAATCGATACCGGCATCAACCTCAGACCCTATGCCGGCATCCGTATAAACCGCAGCAACGGCAACCGGTACGTACTCGACGGCGCAGAGATAAACAGCCCGGCGCAAATCCAAACCACATGGCATGCCGGCATCCGTCTCGATAAAACCGTCGAACTGGGTCAAGCCAAGCTGACCCCCGCTTTCAGCAGCGATTACTACCATACCCGCCAAAACAGCGGTTCCGCCCTCAGCGTCAACGACCGTACCTTACTGCAGCAAGCCGCCCACGGCACACTGCATACCCTGCAAATCGACGCCGGATACAAAGGCTGGAACGCCAAACTTCATGCCGCTTACGGCAAAGACAGCAACACCGCCCGCCACAAACAGGCAGGAATCAAAATAGGCTACAACTGGTAACAAGCCGATAAAAATGCCGTCTGGAACCCGCGTTTCAGACGGCATTTGCGTTAAAAATAGTAAACCGTTCCAAAAGGGAGTAGAATAGTGCCGTTTCCAACCCTGCGCCTGTACCGTCAGGCTTTTATTATGGACCTTCCCAGTTCGTTTTTACTGAACACCCTTTCCGATTCCAAACGACAATAACCATCCCGCCGGAATGCCTCCCCGCGCACGGCGGGCGGAGCATTTATGAGCATCGAACCAACCCCTCCGAACCTTGAAAACGACGGTATCGAAAACGATGTAGAACGCGTTTCCGCCGATTTCGACCGTGTCCACTCCCTCTGCGAAATCCTCGAACCTGCTTTTGAACAAATCGAAAACGGTACACCGCTCGAAGACGCGCCGCTGCGCGACAAGCTGACCGAGCTGACCGTCCTCTTGAGCGAGCTGCACCCTGCCGACGTGGCGGCGGTGTTGGAATCGCTGCCGCCGCGCGAACGCAATATCGTCTGGATTTTAGTGAAACCCGAAGACGACGGCGAAGTATTGCTGGAAGTATCCGACGCGGTGCGCGAAACGCTGATCGAGTCGATGGACAAGGACGAATTGTTGGCGGCAGTTGACGATTTGGACGCGGACGAATTGGCGGAACTGGCAGACGATTTGCCGCACCAAGTGGTTTATGAAGCCTTGCAGACGCGCGACGAGGAAGAGCGCGCGCAAGTCAAAGCGGCAATGTCCTACGAAGACAACCAAGTCGGTGCGATTATGGACTTCGAGTTGGTCAGCATCCGCGCCGATGTCGCCTGTGAAGTGGTGCTGCGTTACCTGCGCCGCTTCGACAGCCTGCCCGACCATACCGACAAGATTTTTGTGGTCGATGAAAACGATGTGTTGCAGGGCGTGCTGCCCATCCGCAAACTTTTGGTCGCCGATCCCGAAGACTTGGTGGAAAACGTGATGGCGAAAGATGTCGTGCGTTTCCGCGCCGAAGACGACGTGGAAGAAGCGGCGCAGGCGTTTGAACGCTACGACTTGGTTACCGCGCCCGTCGTCGATGAAAACAAAAAGCTCATCGGTAGGATTACCGTTGACGAGATGGTGGACGTCATCCGCGAAGAATCCGAAGCCGATATGTTGAACATGGCAGGTTTGCAGGAAGAGGAAGACCTGTTCGCCCCCGTATGGGATTCGGTGAAAAACCGCTGGATGTGGCTCGCCGTCAACCTCTGCACCGCCTTCCTCGCCAGCCGCGTCATCGGCGCGTTTGAAGGCAGCATCGAAAAAATCGTCGCACTCGCCGCGCTGATGCCCATCGTCGCCGGTATCGGCGGCAACTCGGGCAACCAGACGATTACCATGATTGTCCGCGCAATGGCGATGGGGCAGTTGACGGGAATGCAGGCGGGGCGCTTGTTGAAAAAAGAAGTCGGCGTTGCCCTAGTCAACGGCATTATCTGGGGAACCGTCATGGGCGCGGTTTCATGGCTGCTCTACGGCAGCCTCGGCATCGGGCTGGTTATGATTGCCGCGATGACGCTCAACCTCCTGCTGGCGGCAACCGTCGGCGTATTAATTCCCGTGGTAATGGAAAAGTTCGGACGCGATCCCGCACTGGGCAGCTCGGTGCTGATTACCGCCGTTACCGACTCCGGCGGCTTCCTGATTTTCTTGGGGCTCGCCACCCTATTCCTGCTTTAAATGCCGTCTGAACCCGCGCAAAAATGCCGTCTGAAGCGGAAGCTGCTTCAGACGGCATTTGACTATTTATCCTTGTTGCACAAGATTATTGGACGGTATGCCGGGGCAGCCCTTTGGCAACGCCGACCACATCCTCCCCGAACAGCGCGTTGACATCGGTTTCGTCAAACACATATTTGCTGTGGCAGAAATCGCAATCGACTTCGATGCTGCCTTGTTCCACCACCACGCCGCCGACTTCTTCCCCGCCCAGCATCAACAGCATATCGCTGACTTTGCCGCGCGAACAGGTGCATGAAAATTCAAACGTTTCCGGCTCGAACACGCGCGGCGGCGTTTCGTGGAACAGGCGGTACAAAACATGTTGCGCATCCAATTCTGCCAGCTCGTCCGCCGTCAGTGTACGCGCCAGCGTACTGACGTGTTCCCATGCCTCTTCATCCAACACCGCTTCAGGCAGACGCTGCACCAGCAGACCGCCCGCCGCTTCGTCGCTTGCAGACAGGACGATGTGCGTATCGATTTGTTCGGAACGCTTCATATAGTTCGCCAACATTTGCGCGATACCGCCGCCTTCCAAAGGCACTACGCCCTGCCAGGGTTCGCCGTCTTTGGGCTGCAGCGTCAGCACGAATACGCCGCCCTCGCCCAAAAGGTCGCCGAGGCTTTCGTCATCGGCTATTTCTGCGGTTTCGTCCCAACGCGCGGTTGCACGGACGGTACGGTCGGAAGCCGCTTCCGCAACCAGCATTTTCAGCCGCCCCCGCCCCTGAACCTGCACAATCAGCGTGCCTTCGTTTTTGAGGTTGCCCGACAGCAACACACCCGCCGCCAACAACTCACCCAAAGCGCGGCGGATGGCGGCGGGATAGTTTTTCTGTTTTACAATGTGCTGCCACACGTTTTCCAGACGGACGTGCAGCCCGCGCACGGGCATATCGTCGAAGATAAAGCGGGTACGCACATCGGCGCGGTTGATGGCGGTTTGATTCATGATTTTCTCTGACTGATTGTTCGGATGGCGGCTATATGGTTGCGGTCGGCGCGAAAACAAGACGGACGGCGGATGCGCTTCCCAAATTATCAATAAATTATATAAAAATCAACATATTAACTCAATCTAACAAGCCGTTTTTTGCCAAACAGCCGTTTTTTTATATACAATCAACAAGATATTTTCGACTGATACAGCATAACATCGCACGGCGGCACGATGCCTCCTGCGCGGAAACACCGATATGGATTCTTTTTTCAAACCGGCAGTTTGGGCGGTTTTGTGGCTGATGTTTGCCGTCCGCCCCGCCCTTGCCGACGAGTTGACCAACCTGCTCAGCAGCCGCGAGCAGATTCTCAGACAGTTTGCCGAAGACGAACAGCCCGTTTTACCCATCAACCGAGCCCCCGCCCGGCGGGCGGGCAATGCCGACGAACTCATCGGCAACGCGATGGGACTTTTGGGTATTGCCTACCGCTACGGCGGCACATCGGTTTCTACCGGTTTTGACTGCAGCGGCTTCATGCAGCACATCTTTAAACGCGCCATGGGCATCAACCTGCCGCGTACGTCGGCAGAACAGGCGCGGATGGGTACGCCGGTTGCCCGAAGCGAATTGCAGCCCGGGGATATGGTGTTTTTCCGCACGCTCGGCGGCAGCCGCATTTCCCATGTCGGACTTTATATCGGCAACAACCGCTTCATCCACGCGCCGCGCACGGGGAAAAATATCGAAATCACCAGCCTGAGCCACAAATATTGGAGCGGCAAATACGCGTTCGCCCGCCGGGTCAAGAAAAACGACCCGTCCCGCTTTCTGAACTGATTTCCCAAGGAATACGCAATGAGTATGCCCGAAATGCCCAAATGGTACGACGATGACGGACAGATCGTGTCCTGTACCGAAAAGATCAAAGTGATGTCCGAAAATATGGCCGAGCTGTATCAGACGGCACAAGACGCGTTTGAAGACGCGCTGCTGATGGGTTGCGGCGAACGTCAGTTGCGCGATTACCTGCTCGCGCTGATTGAAGGTTTGGAAAATCCCTACCGCAAAGTCTGAACACGCCCCGGTTGCTGCGGCACGGTTTATCCGTGCCGTTTTTGCGTTTGTGCGCGGCTTCGGCTTTTCAGACGGCATATTTGACGTTATGATTAAACAGTTAACAAGATTTATCACAACGCCGTCAAAAGACAGACACACAACATGAACATCATCCGCGCGCTCCTCATCATCCTCGGCTGCCTCGCCGCCGGCGAAACCGCCGTTTTCCTAGCAGGCATCAAACTGCCCGGCAGCATCGTCGGCATGGGCGTGCTGTTTGCGCTTTTGCAGGCGGGTTGGGTCAAAACGTCTTGGCTGCAACAGCTTACCGACGCGCTGATGGCGAATCTGACACTGTTTCTCGTGCCGCCCTGCGTGGCGGTCATCAGCTATTTGGATTTGATTGCCGACGATTGGTTTTCGATACTGGTTTCCGCCTCCGCCAGCACTTTGTGCGTACTGCTGGTTACAGGCAAGGTTCACCGCTGGATACGGAGCATTATCTGATGAACGAAATCCTCAGGCAGCCCAGCGTTCTGCTTTTCCTCACGCTTGCCGTGTACGCGCTTGCGATTATCGTGCGCACGCGCACGGGCAATATCTTCTGCAACCCCGTACTCGTCAGCACTATCGTGCTGATTGCCTACCTGAAAATCCTCGGTATCGATTATGCGGTGTACCACAACGCCGCACAGTTTATCGATTTCTGGCTCAAGCCCGCCGTCGTCGTGCTTGCCGTGCCGCTCTACCAAAACCGCCGTAAAATCTTCAACCAGTGGCTGCCCGTTATCGTTTCGCAACTTGCAGGCAGCATTACGGGCATTGTTACGGGGATGTATTTTGCCAAATGGCTGTGCGCGGAACGCGAAGTCGTCCTCTCGCTCGCGTCCAAATCTGTTACCAACCCCATCGCCATTGAAATCACCCGCTCCATCGGCGGCATTCCCGCCATTACCGCCGCCACCGTCATCATTGCCGGTCTGGTCGGACAGATTGCCGGTTACAAAATGCTGAAGAACACAGTCGTCATGCCCTCGTCCGTGGGTATGTCGCTCGGCACGGCTTCGCACGCGATGGGGATTGCCGCCTCGCTCGAACGCAGCCGCCGTATGGCGGCATACGCGGGACTGGGGCTGACGTTCAACGGCGTACTGACCGCGCTGATTGCGCCGCTGCTCATCCCCGTTTTGGGATTTTGAACCCGTTTCAGACGGCATTTCAGCCCATGCTGTCTGAACGCCGACACACTCGCAAGGAGAACCGTTATGGCTGTCAACCTGACCGAAAAAACCGCCGAACAACTGCCCGACATCGACGGCATTGCCCTCTACACCGCCCAAGCAGGCGTGAAGAAGCCCGGGCATACCGACCTGACACTGATTGCCGTAGCCGCCGGCAGCACCGTCGGTGCAGTCTTCACGACCAACCGTTTCTGTGCCGCGCCCGTCCACATCGCCAAATCGCACCTTTTCGACGAAGACGGCGTGCGCGCCCTCATCATCAACACGGGCAACGCCAACGCGGGTACGGGCGCACAGGGCAGAATCGATGCTTTGGCAGTGTGTGCCGCCGCCGCCCGGCAAATCGGCTGCAAACCGAACCAGGTGCTGCCCTTCTCCACCGGCGTGATTCTCGAACCGCTGCCCGCAGACAAAATCATCGCCGCGCTGCCCAAAATGCAGCCTGCCTTCTGGAACGAAGCGGCACGCGCCATCATGACCACCGACACCGTGCCCAAAGCCGCCTCGCGCGAAGGCAAGGTCGGCGACAAACACACCGTCCGCGCCACGGGCATCGCCAAAGGCTCGGGCATGATTCATCCCAATATGGCGACCATGCTCGGTTTCATCGCCACCGATGCCAAAGTTTCCCAACCCGTCCTCCAACTGATGGCGCAGGAAATCGCCGACGAAACCTTCAACACCATTACCGTTGACGGCGACACCAGCACCAACGACAGCTTCGTCATCATCGCCACTGGCAAAAACAGCCAAAGCGAAATCGACAACATCGCCGACCCGCGTTACGCCCAACTCAAAGAATTGTTGTGCAGCCTCGCGCTCGAACTCGCCCAAGCCATCGTCCGCGACGGCGAAGGTGCGACCAAGTTCATCACCGTCCGCGTCGAAAACGCCAAAACCCGCGACGAAGCCCGCCAAGCCGCCTACGCCGTGGCACGTTCGCCGCTGGTCAAAACCGCCTTTTTCGCCTCCGACCCCAACCTCGGCAGGCTGCTCGCCGCCATCGGTTATGCCGGCGTTGCCGACCTCGATACCGACCTCGTGGAAATGTATCTCGACGATATTTTGGTTGCCGAACACGGCGGACGCGCCGCAAGCTACACCGAAGCACAAGGGCAGGCGGTGATGTCGAAGGCCGAAATCACCGTCCGCATCAAGCTGCATCGCGGACAAGCCGCCGCCACCGTCTATACCTGCGACCTGTCGCACGGATACGTTTCCATCAACGCCGACTACCGTTCCTGACCCGACACGGCTTCAGACGGCATACATAAAATGCCGTCTGAACCGCCGGACAACATACCATGACCTCCACATTCCCCCGCCGCCTCGCCCGCAAAATCCGCCAAACCCGCCGCCTGTCGCGCAAAAGCATCGCCTTTCTGTTCCTTTTGGCAGGTTCGGCACTCGTCGCCCTGACCGCGCTGTTTTTTGCCCATCTTGCCGATTTTGCGCTGGAACTGAACGCCAAACTGGTTCAACAATACCCGTGGTTCGCGTGGGTCGCGCTTCCTTTGGGTTTACCGCTTATTGCGTGGCTCACACGCAAATTCGCCCCCTTCACCGCCGGCAGCGGCATCCCGCAGGTCATCGCCTCACTGTCGCTGCCCTACGGCGCACAGAAAACGCGGCTGATCCGCCTCGGGCAGACGCTGCTGAAGATTCCGCTGACCTTTTTGGGTATGCTGTTCGGCGCGTCCATCGGACGCGAAGGTCCGTCCGTGCAGGTCGGCGCGGCAGTGATGGGCGCGTGGGGCGCGTGGTGCAAGAAACACGGCTTGGCATTCAAAGGGATGCAGGAAAACGATTTGATGGCGGCGGGCGCGGCGGGCGGTTTGGCAGCCGCGTTCAACGCGCCGCTGGCGGGCGTGATTTTCGCCATTGAGGAACTCGGGCGCGGCATCATGTTGCGCTGGGAGAGGCAAATTCTTTTGGGCGTGCTCGCCTCCGGTTTCATACAGGTCGCCATTCAGGGCAACAACCCGTATTTTTCCGGCTTCAACGGCGGCGTATTGGAACATATCTTTCTGTGGGTCGCACTGTCCGGCCTGGTTTGCGGCGCGGCGGGCGGGCTGTTCGGACGTTTGCTCTATCGCGGTGCGGCGGCGTTTGCACCGCGCAAGATACGCGGCTTCATCCGCAACCGTCCGCTGCTGCTGGCGGCACTGATGGGGCTGCTGCTCGCCCTGCTCGGCACGTTCTACCAAGGCAAAACCTACGGCACCGGCTACCACGAAGCCGCCCAAGCCCTGCACGGCATCTACGAAGCCCCCTTCGGACTCGCCGCCGCCAAATGGCTCGCCACCGTATTCAGCTATTGGGCAGGCGTTCCGGGCGGCATTTTCACTCCCTCGCTGACCATAGGCGCGGTTTTGGGCGAGCATATCGCCGCCATCGCCGACATATCGCAGGGTGCAAACATCATCGTCCTCATCTGCATGGCGGCATTTCTGGCGGGCGCGACACAATCCCCGATTACTTCCGCCGTCGTCGTCATGGAAATGACTGGCGGACAAAGCCTGCTGTTTTGGATGCTGATTGCCTGCATTTTCGCCTCGCAGGTTTCGCGCCAGTTTTCGCCACGTCCGTTCTACCACGCATCGGGAATGCGCTTCCGCCAGCGCGTGCTTCAAGAAACCGCCGCCCAAACCGGCAATGCGCCCGCAAGACCGCAAACAGCAAACAGCAAAACGGGAATGCCGTCTGAAAATTAAAACGCCCCCGATCAAACGCCGGCAGCCGCCTTGATTCGAATACCGTTCCGCCGCCGCTTGAAATTTCAGCAACAATGCCGTCTGAACGACAGAATGCGGTTTTCAGACGGCATTTCCCCATCCCGATATTGCCTAAACAAAACCGAAGCGTTTGCTATAATTGCACTTTTTACCGCACACGCACACCCATGTTTCCCGACCTCTCCCAAACCCTCTCCAAAGACCGCCACTTCCTGCGTTCTGCCTTCAAAAATCCCAACAAATACGGCGGCTTGTCCAAAGTCGAAGAAAAATACCGAAAATCGCACGAAATCTTTTTGAAACGTTTGGCAGCCTCGCCCAAACCCGAATTCGACAACACCCTGCCCGTTCACGAGAAGCTCGAAGAAATCAAAAAAGCCATTGCCGAGCATCAGGTAACGATTATTTGCGGCGAAACCGGTTCGGGCAAAACCACGCAGCTGCCCAAGATTTGTTTAGAACTCGGGCGTGGGGCGGCGGGGCTGATCGGGCATACCCAGCCGCGCCGTTTGGCCGCGCGCTCCGTGGCAGAGCGGATTGCCGAAGAGCTGAAATCCGAAATCGGCAGCGCGGTCGGCTATAAAGTACGCTTCACCGACCACACCTCGCGCGATGCCTGCGTCAAGCTGATGACCGACGGCATCCTGCTGGCGGAAACGCAGACCGACCGTTATCTCGCCGCCTACGACACGATTATCATTGACGAAGCGCACGAGCGCAGCCTGAACATCGACTTCCTTTTGGGCTATTTGAAACAACTGCTGCCGCGCCGCCCCGATTTGAAAGTCATCATCACCTCGGCAACCATAGACGCAGAACGCTTCTCCCAACACTTCAACGGCGCGCCCGTGCTGGAAGTGAGCGGACGCACCTATCCCGTCGAAATCCTCTACCGACCGCTGACCGGCAAAGACGAAGACGATGCAGAAGTCGAGCTGACCGACGCGATTGTCGATGCAGCCGACGAATTGGCGCGACACGGCGAAGGCGATATCTTGGTATTCCTGCCGGGCGAGCGCGAAATCCGCGAAGCCGCCGAAGCCCTGCGCAAATCCACGCTACGCCGCAACGACGAAATCCTGCCCCTGTTCGCACGCCTGTCGCACGCCGAGCAGCACAAAATCTTCCACCCCTCAGGCGCGAAACGCCGCATCGTGCTGGCAACCAACGTCGCCGAAACCTCGCTTACCGTGCCGGGCATCAAATACGTCATCGACACCGGCCTCGCACGCGTCAAACGCTATTCCGCACGGGCGAAAGTGGAGCAGCTTCATATCGAAAAAATCTCCCAAGCCGCCGCCCGCCAACGCTCCGGCCGCTGCGGACGCGTCTCCGCAGGCGTATGTATCCGATTGTTTTCAGAAGAAGATTTCAACAACCGCCCCGAATTTACCGACCCCGAAATCGCCCGCAGCAACCTCGCCGCCGTCATCCTGCGCATGGCATCGCTGAAACTCGGCGACGTAGCGGCATTCCCATTTTTAGAAATGCCCGATTCGCGGTATATTAATGATGGGTTTCAGGTGTTGCTGGAATTAGGGGCAGTGGAGGCCGCCTGAAAACAAGTAGGATATACACTTCTACCTGACAAAGACCAACAAACGATAAAACTACGGCACATCTAGATGCCCAACCTACAACATTGCACACGGTAAAAACATGAAACACTTACTCATCGATTTTGAAAACGTCCAGCCGCAAAACTTAGACAAATTACTAACCGAAAATACCCATATTTGGCTATTTATAGGTGTATTACACAAAATGTTACCTATTAGTCTGGTGCAATCCCTACTACGTTTCGGCGAACGTGTCCATCTTGTCCAGTTACAAAAAACAGGGAAAAACGCATTGGATTTTTACCTGTCCTATTACCTCGGACAAATTACCGCCACAGACCCCAATGCCCAAATCGGCATACTCTCGCGTGATGGAGGATACGATGTTCTGGTCGAACATATTTTGAAAAACCACCAGGCGAAGGGTATCGTGCGCCTAGCCAATATAGATGAAGTACAACATCAGAAAATTACTACCGAACCGCCGTCAGCATTGCTGGAAAACACTCCTCAGCCTGAAACCACCCTCAAACCACAGCAACCATTAACTTCCTATTTCCAAGCAGCCCTAACTGCACTGCGCCGCCCCGACGCTTTCCGCCCCTGCCGCCTGCATAACCTGCGACAAAATCTGCGTAAGCATATTTTGAGTGATTTGTTTAAAGAAAAAACCGATGAAGAATGCGAAATAACCACTGCTAACGTTATCAATAAACTCAAAGCACAAAACTTCATCAGCATTGATGAACAGGAAACCGTTTCCTACCATCTCAGTGATAATGATTTGTTACAAAGAATCCAACGCCATATTTTAAGCCAACGTCCCAAAACCTACGCTGATTTTCAAGCCGTCGTGCAAAACCGAGCAGATGCACTTCACTTAACAGTCGGTACCAACGACATTCAATCCTTTGCGCGACATTTGCGCGACCAAAACCTGATCCGCCAAAACAATGGGAAAATTGAATATGCACCGTTTACTGAACCTAAACCACAGCCAACGCCCAAGCAGCCTAAAAAAACCGCATGGGAACCTGATGAAATTATTTGGAAAAAAGTGATTGCCGCGTTATCGTTAAAGAACCGTCCTAATAAAACCAAAACTTTACGCAATACAATCCAGGCACTCACAAAATCCAATGCACAAGAAACTGACAAACTGCTACAACATTTACAAGATACCCAAGTCCTACGTATTGACGGTACTAAAATTGTGTATATCAAGTAGGATGGGCATTTATGCCTGACCTACAAAACCAAAAACAACCTACCACCCTTAATCAACTCCACAAACCCTTTTCAGACAACCTCGTTTTTTGAAAAACAATCTGTAAACAGATAGCTGCTGAAGAATACCGTTGCCGAGCCCCAAAACCCGTCCTGCAACTTTTATTGTGAACTTCCCATTATGAAAAAATCCCTTTTCGTTCTCTTTCTGTATTCGTCCCTACTTACTGCCAGCGAAATTGCTTATCGCTTTGTATTCGGAATTGAAACCTTACCGGCTGCAAAAATGGCAGAAACGTTTGCGCTGACATTTGTGATTGCTGCGCTGTATCTGTTTGCGCGTTATAAGGCGACGCGTTTGTTGATTGCGGTGTTTTTCGCGTTCAGCATTATTGCCAACAATGTGCATTACGCGGTTTATCAAAGTTGGATGACGGGCATCAATTATTGGCTGATGCTGAAAGAGATTACCGAAGTTGGCGGCGCGGGGGCGTCGATGTTGGATAAGTTGTGGCTGCCTGCGTTGTGGGGCATGTTGGAAGTCATGTTGTTTTGCAGCCTTGCCAAGTTCCGCCGTAAGACGCATTTTTCTGCCGATATACTGTTTGCCTTCCTAATGCTGATGATTTTCGTGCGTTCGTTCGACACGAAACAAGAGCACGGTATTTCGCCCAAACCGACATACAGCCGTATCAAAGCCAATTATTTCAGCTTCGGTTATTTTGTCGGACGCGTATTGCCGTATCAGTTATTTGATTTAAGCAAAATCCCTGTGTTCAAACAGTCTGCGCCAAGCAAAATCGGGCAGGGCAGTGTTCAAAATATCGTCCTGATTATGGGCGAGAGCGAAAGCGCGGCGCATTTGAAATTGTTTGGCTACGGGCGCGAAACTTCGCCGTTTTTAACCCAGCTGTCGCAAGCCGATTTTAAGCCGATTGTGAAACAAAGTTATTCCGCAGGCTTTATGACGGCAGTATCCCTGCCCAGTTTCTTTAACGTCATACCGCATGCCAACGGCTTGGAACAAATCAGCGGCGGCGATACCAATATGTTCCGCCTCGCCAAAGAGCAGGGCTATGAGACGTATTTTTACAGTGCTCAGGCTGAAAACCAAATGGCAATTTTGAACTTAATCGGTAAGAAATGGATAGACCATCTGATTCAACCGACGCAGCTTGGCTACGGCAACGGCGACAATATGCCCGATGAGAAGCTGCTGCCGCTGTTCGACAAAATCAATTTGCAGCAGGGCAGGCATTTTATCGTGTTGCACCAACGCGGTTCGCACGCCCCATACGGCGCATTGTTGCAGCCTCAAGATAAAGTATTCGGCGAAGCCGATATTGTGGATAAGTACGACAACACCATCCACAAAACCGACCAAATGATTCAAACCGTATTCGAGCAGCTGCAAAAGCAGCCTGACGGCAACTGGCTGTTTGCCTATACCTCCGATCATGGCCAGTATGTTCGCCAAGATATCTACAATCAAGGCACGGTGCAGCCCGACAGCTATCTCGTGCCGCTGGTGTTGTACAGCCCGGATAAGGCCGTGCAACAGGCTGCCAACCAGGCTTTTGCACCTTGCGAGATTGCCTTCCATCAGCAGCTTTCAACGTTCCTGATTCACACGTTGGGCTACGATATGCCGGTTTCAGGTTGTCGCGAAGGCTCGGTAACGGGCAACCTGATTACGGGCGATGCAGGCAGCTTGAGCATTCGCGATGGCAAGGCGGAATATGTTTATCCGCAATAAGCGACGTGAAAACCAATAAAAACAAATTTAGATGATGTCGGGGAAGATGCCCGACCGACAAGACTATGCAAAATATGAAAAACCAAGTACGCGGATCAGGCATGGATGCACGATCCAATCCGGCCAATGTTTCAGACGGCCTGCAAAACAGTTCGGGTCATATCGGTACCAACACGCGTTACCGCCTGACCAAACTCGGCGAACAAATGGCGCGCCTGCCCATCGACCCGAAAATCGCACGCATCTTGCTGGCGGCGAAGAAACACGACTGCATGGCGGAAATATTGGTGATTGCGTCCGCGCTGTCGATTCAAGACCCGCGCGAGCGGCCGCTGGAAGCGCGTGATGCCGCGGCCAAGGCGCACGAGCGTTTTACCGACAAGCAATCTGACTTTCTTGCCTATCTGAATATTTGGGACAGCTTTCAGCGCGAGCGCGACAAAGGTTTGTCCAACAAGCAGCTGGTGCAGTGGTGCCGCCAATATTTTCTGTCGCACCTGCGTATGTGCGAATGGCGCGAGCTGCACCACCAGCTTGCCCAAACCGCGATTGAAATGGGTTTGACCACCAAGGAAACCGCTTTCAGACGACCTCCCGAAATCAGGCAGCTCACGTCGTCTGAAAATGCGGGTGACCAAGACTTATCCGCCAAGCTCAAACAAAAACAACTGGATAAAAAGCAACACCGCGCCCAAATCCGCGCCGCCAAAGAAGCGGGCTACGAACAAATCCACCGCGCCCTGCTGACCGGCCTTATCGCCAACGTCGGCATGAAATCGCCCGACGGCAACGACTACACCGGCGCGCGCGGCAGCCGCTTCCACCTTTTCCCCGCCTCCGCCCTGTTCAAAGCCAAACCCAAATGGGTGATGGCGGCAGAACTCGTTGAAACGACAAAACTTTATGCGCGCGACGTCGCCGTTATCCAGCCCGAATGGATTGAGCAGGAAGCCCCGCACCTCGTCCGCTACCACTATTTCGAGCCGCACTGGGAACAAAAACGCGGCGAAGTCGTCGCCAGCGAACGCGTGACGCTTTACGGTCTGACCGTATTGCCGCGCCGCCCCGTGTCTTACGGCAAAGTTGCCCCCGAAGAAGCGCGCGAAATCTTTATCCGCAGCGCGTTGGTGGCGCAGGAATGCGATTTGAAAGCGGATTTTTTTGTCCACAACAAAAAGCTGATTAAAGAAATTACCGAACTCGAACACAAATCGCGCAAGCAAGACGTGCTGGTCGATGACGAAGCCCTGTTTGCGTTTTATAACGAACGACTGCCCGAAATGGCTTGGAAAGACGCGCAAGGCAGCGTTTGGGGAAGTGAAGATTCCGTACGGATTATTGAATCTGACAAAGCCGAGAGGTCGTCTGAAAATGAGCGCAACGAGTTTCGTAAAAACAAGCGTAATGGGTCTCGCCAAAATGAAAATCACGGCAACACCGTAGGTTGGGTTGAAAACCCAACATCAGCCGCAACTGCAAAAACTGTTGGGTTTGACAACCCAACCTACGCTACTCAGCAACCCACCCCCTCCCCCGCGAGGGAGGGTCGGGGAGAGGGCAAAACAGTTGCCGCACAAACCAACTTTTCCGCAACCGCAGCAAACCCTCTCCCGCAGGAGAGGGAACAGAGTGCCTCAGCTTCAACGTTTTCAGACGACCTGCGTCCTGCAAATCTGCAGCAAACCGCCCCCTCCCCCGTGGGGGAGGGCTGGGGAGAGGGCAAAACAGTTGCCACCCAAACCAACTTTTCCGCAACCTCAACACTTTCAGACGACCCCAAACCCAAAAAGCAGCCTGCACCCCCAAAAGGCCGTCTGAAACCCCTCCCCCTCGCCGACATCCGTACCTTCCAAGCCTGGATCAAAACCGCCGAACGCGACAATCTGCGCCTGCTGTTCCTCAGCCGCGACGATTTGATGCAACACGCCGCCGCACACATTACCGAAGAGCAATTCCCCAAATTCTGGCAAACCGCAGACGGCAAGTTCAAACTTTCCTACCGCTTCGAGCCGCACCATCCGCTCGACGGCGTTACCCTCACCCTACCGCTGACCGTCCTCAACCGCCTGCACGCGCCGTCGCTCGAATGGCTGGTGCCCGGTATGTTGCGCGAAAAAATCCAGCTGCTGATTAAAGCTCTGCCGAAGCAAATCCGCCGCATTTGCGTGCCCGTACCCGATTTCATCACCCAATTTTTAAGCCAAAACCCTGATCGCAACGCCCCCATCCTGCCCCAACTTGCCCAAGCCATCGCCAAAACCGCAGGCGACATCCGCATACTCGAGCAAATCAACCAAGACGAATGGGCCGCGTTCAGGCTGCCCGAACACTGCTATTTCAACCTCCGCATTATCGACGACGGCGGACAAGAGCTTGCCGGCGGCCGCAAACTGCATGAATTGCAACAACAACTCGGCCAAGCCGCCGCCGTTACCTTCCGCGACAACACCCAAGAATTCGAGCGCGACAACGTGACCACATGGGACATTGGCACCCTGCCCGAATCCATCAAATTCGCACGCGGCAAACAACAGCTCACCGGCTACCTCGGCCTGCAAAAAGAAAAAGACGGCCGCATCGCCCTGCGCCTGTTCGACACATCCCCCGCCGCCGAACAAGCCCACCGATTAGGCGTGATCGAACTCATGAAACTACAACTAAAAGAACAAGTTAAATACCTGAACAAAGGCATCCAAGGCTTCACCCAAGCCGCCATGCTGCTCAAACACATCAACGCCGACACCCTGTGTGACGACCTCACCCAAGCCGTCTGCGACCGCGCCTTTATCGGCGAAGACGAGCTGCCGCGCAACGAAAAAGCCTTCAAAGAACAAATCAAACGCGCCCGCAGCCGCCTGCCCGCCGTCAAAGAAGCCCTCAGCCGCTACTTGCAGGAAACCGCCGCCGTCTACGCCGAACTCAACAGCAAACTCGGCAAACACCCATTGACCCACCTTCTAAGACTACGCCTGCAAACCCTGCTCGCCGCCGGCTTCGCCACCCGCACCCCGTGGGCACAATGGCCGCGCCTCCCCATCTACCTCAAAGCCATGACCCTGCGCCTCGAAAAATACAGCAGCAACCCCGCCCGCGACGCAGCCCGCGAAGCCGATATCCAAGAGCTGGAACAAATGTGGCAGGAAAAAACAGACAGCCTGATTAAACAAGGTCTCCCCATTTCAGACGGCCTCGCCGCGTTTAAATGGATGATTGAAGAATTGAGGGTGTCGCTGTTCGCGCAGGAATTGAAGACACCGTATCCGGTGTCGGTGAAGCGGTTGTTGAAGATGTGGGAGGATCTTAATTAAAGGAAGATGCCGTCTGATTTTTTCAGACGGCATCTTTTATTTCCCTGACCAACCGATTTAATCGCTCCCTACCAATAGCTTTATTTTTTAATTCGCACTCCCAAACGACAATCACTTTGAAACCGATCTTTTCCAGCTCGGTTTCATTTTTAATATCACGTTCGCAATTTTTTGTGATTTTTTCCAACCAAAAATCCGTATTGCTTTTCGGGATATGTCCTTTATTACAAGAATGCCCGTACCAAAAACAGCCGTGTATAAACACGACTGTTTTATATTTCGGCAAAACGATATCCGGTTTGCCTGCATAGCGTTTATCGTTTTTCCGATAACGAAAACCTTGGGAGAAAAGAAATTTCCTTACCAATATTTCCGGTTTGGTTTCTTTGCTATGGATTTTTGACATCACGAAAGAACGTTTGGATGTAGTGAAAATATCGGTCATAAATTACTTGGAAGATACCACCTTCGATCGTTTTTTTGTCTGTTCCACTTTTCTTAACAAATACGAAACCAAGCTTATTAAATCCAAAGCATCCTTATCATTAAAAATACTAGGAGATAAATTTGCTCTTAACTCATGTTGTACAGGATTTCTAAATCCAGTCCATGTTCCGCATGCAAGCTGTTCAAGACCATCTTCTAAATTTTGTTCCGCCTTCGTTTTGTTATTCGTTAATAGAAGTATAGAATTTTTACTCCCGAAAGCTTGTTCAATCAATTCTCTTCCGTCTATGCTATGAAGACCTGTTTGCTTCTGAACCTTATCTTCGAAAACTTTAACTGCCTCGATTGCAGCACTTAAATAATCCTTCTTTTCATTGTAAAAATCATTACAGGCAGTATGCAAATCCTGATGCAAATGCCGCCAATGATAGTAAGGATATTCTGGAATAATACTATGTAAGGCAGAGATTACTTCCGCTTGCTCTTTATTTGTAAGCTCCGAATCTTCCAAACGATTCAAAATAACTTCTACTGGTTCCCTTTCCTTTTTTGGCAATTTGTTTTTCCAATCTTCGATATCAACTCCGCTTTCGCCTTTCACTTCGTCATCTTTCTCTTTTTTTCTTCTTTTTCTCCAATCTTGCCCGATGGCTCGGACGATCTCCCCAAGGAAAACACGTAATTTTGAGGTTTTTGAATGCTTCCAGTCTAATGATGTCCTGTCGGTAGCAATTAAATCTTCATCGTCATTATCTATAAAGTCCACATTCAGCCATCCAGTCAAATATGAATAGAAATGGCTGGATTCGCTATCAGTGAAAAACTCGGGCATATTTACCATTCTGCCGTTGGCAAACAAGGTAATACCTTTCATATTATTCTTTAAAGGTTTTTCCGTTGTAATGAACTTACCTTGTATTAATCCGCTGTATTCATACTGTTCGAATTTTGAAGATAACGATGAAATATTGGTTGCTAAATCCTGGTATTCCCATTCGAATTGTGGGGTAACAAGATCATATTTTAGATTTCCATCAATGATTTTAGGTTCAGAGCCGTTCAAGCTTACTTTGATTTTAAAATCCTGAGCCGGAAAATCAAACAAGCGGGAAAGATGCTCTACATAATTATCTAACGGATATCCTTGCTTTTTCGTCAGTTCGGTTAAAGTTATGGTTGTCCCGCTTTCGATATTGGATTCAACAGATTCTTTTCGAAACTCCGGTTGATAAATACCCTTGCTTCTTCGAATCTCTGCATAATCCAAAGTAAAAGTAACCCTTTCGTTTCCCTGGATAGTAGAAATTTCAATTTTGTTGCCAAGCCCGAATAATGCCAATTTACCAAGGCCTTTTTTACCCGTTGGAATTCTTCCGCACGGGGAAGCTTGTTTTTCTTCCCTTCTGTTCCGACCGATTCTCAAATAAAAATCATTGATTTCATCGAAGCTCATTCCTATACCATTATCTTTAATAACGATTTTATGCTCCGGTTTATCGAATAACCTAACTTCCACTTCCGTAGCACATGCATCGTAGGCATTCGCTATCAACTCGGCAATCGCAGGAACAGTGTGCGAATACATCTTTACACCCAAATGTTCGATTACGGTTGGCTCGAAACTCATTTTCAATTTTTCTTCAGACATGTTTTCTCCTTTTCTAACATTCGATATTATCAACAATTGCCCTGCCTATTTTTTCCGCATACATCGGAGGAACGGCATTACCAATCAAACGGGCTATCTTGTCCCTGCTGCCCGCTTTAAAGACATAGTTACGAGGGAACGATTGCAATGTTGCACCTTCGCGCAGTGATAACGCCCTATCTTCTTCAGGATGGGCAAACCTCCCGTTGGAAATACTAAAGAATTTGGTCGTTATGGTAGGTGCGGGCTTATCCCACCATAGCCTACCAAACGTGTCTTTAAAACTATTGTCTTTTCCGATAAAACATTCCAGCTGTAATTCGGGAATATGCGCAAAAGCCAAACGGTTTCCTCCGTTTTTAGGTATCAAAGCCAATCGTTTCAAGTTGATATCAGATAATCCCGCACAGCTATGCATAAAATCCGTTTCGTCTTGGTGTCCTGCAATAATTTTGGGAAAGCCATTTTCCATTCCCAAAACATCGCGTACCGTAAGCCGTTTGCCCGAATACTTGACTGGTTCCAGCTTTTCTTTGGTTATTCTGTTTGCAATTAACGTAAATCTTTTACGGCTTTGGGGAATTCCGTAATCAGCCGTATTGTGAATACCGAAATGGACGGTAAATCCTTTTTCTTCCAATAACTTTATGAAATTATCAAGCCTGCTTTCTTTCATTCTGCTCAGAATTCCCGGTACGTTCTCTACAACAACATATCCGGGATTGAAATATTCTACAAACCGCTGAAACTCCAAAAGCAAACTCTTGGATTTTTCCGATTTTCTTTTGTCTGTTTGAATAACACTCCAATATTGACAAGGACTACAACCTATAAGAATCAAATCATCATCATTCTTTTTTAACCCGAGTTCTTTTTCCAAGGTTTCAGGCTGCAATTCAAAAACATCAGCCTGTATAAATTTGGCATTTATATTGGCTTCATATGTTTCTTTGCAGCTGGGTTCGTAATCTATCCCGGCTAAAACCTGAATACCGGCGGATTGCATTCCATAGCTCATTCCACCTCCGCCACAGAAAAAATCAACCGCCTTTAACTTACTGTTTTTCATTTCTATTTAAATAATTAGACTAGTGAGAACTAACTTTATATAACATATAATTTATTGCTTATCAAAAATAATTTGAGATTTTATTAAAATTCATGCATCTAAATAAGCAGAACTTAATTTCCTCCAAACGAGCGGATGTCTTCAAATGCACACTTCACAGAAAGGTCGTCTGAAACCCATTTTCAGACGACCTTTTTCCACTTCCCAAAACAAGAATTCCCACCCCCTCCCCAAACGTCGCCCGAACCAGTAAACTCCCCATATTTCAACAACTTCTTGGAAGCCAACCATGCCCCGTATCCACCCTCCTCACCTGTTCCCGCCCCATATCGCCGAACGCGGCCTTTTGTATTTTCAGCAGGGCAAGGTTCGCGATGTCCGAAAAACTTCCGCCGGGCGTTATCGGGCCTGGCGCTGTTTGCTGCCGGCGGTCTGAATA
>NZ_KV815374.1:0-8065 GCF_001814225.1 Neisseria sp. HMSC070F02
TCTAGATTCCCGCTTTCGCGGGAATGACGAAAAGCAAGCCGTAGGTCGGATACTTGTATCCGACAAAAGCCTGCCATCTCAAATAGCCGTCGGATTCGAGAATCCGACCTGCCAAACCGGGCGCGGACGCTCCGGCCGGCAGTTAGTACGCAAATCGAACAGAACATCACAAAAAAGCCCGATTCGGATTTTCCAATCGGGCTTTTTTGCGCCCGTTTTGTCATCCCGTGAAATATCCGCATGACAAAAATATAGTGAATTAACAAAAATCAGGACAAGGCGACCGAAGCCGCAGACAGTACAGATAGTACGGCAAGGCGAGGCAACGCTGTACTGGTTTAAATTTAATTCACTATAATGCAAAATCATGACAAAACCGGCGCGAGGTTACACAAACGGATGAAATCAACCGATATTCAAACACAGTCATTTTTAGCGCATTTTCAGCGTATCGTTAATGCGGAAAATTTCGTGAACAGGTTTTTTGCACAGGCCTCCGCCTCGTTTCGCGGGATGGGAAACCGTATTAGAAAACGGACGCATGCAACATAAACCCCGAAAGTGATGATAAGATGATGATTTAACGTACTGCTTTAATTATTTAAGGAATTATCGTGTTTCCCGACAAATACAAGTTGAGTTTGAAAGAAAATATTTTTTTGGCAAAGAAAGTATTGGTTGCCCAAATTCACAACCTCAGCCGTTTTGAGAATTGTCAGACGACCTTATTGCAGACTGAGCAAATTATCCATGGCAAAAATGTAGCCTCCGCGTCACTGGAAGACATCCAAACCATCTTGAACCTGAAACGTGCCTATCAATATGTGATTTCGCATATTTCAAACGGCGAACCGGTCGATATTTCACTCCTTAAAAAAATCAACAACATTGTTGCCAAGGACGATTCTTTGGCACCCGGTGATTTCCGTACCGGTTCGGTCGGCGTAACGCTATTGGACGGTTCCCGTCATGCCCCGAATCCAGTGAAGGAAATTGAAGTGGCCCGCGTGTTACAAAATATCGGACTGCAAAGCGGTTCGACGACGGAGGCAGCCGTCCGTTTTATGCTTTATTGTATGCGGCAGCAGGTTTTTTGGGACGGCAACAAACGAACGGCAACCTTATTTGCCAACGGTCTGATGATGGCGGGGGGCTGCGGCATCTTGGAAATCTCCGAAATGCAGATGCCGCAATTCAATGAAAAACTGTCCGCATTCTATCGCTCCGGCGACGATACCGATATTTCCAAGTTTGTGTATCAAAATTGTATATCGGGCATAGACTATTTCGGCACGGACGAAGATATAGATTTCCCCGACCCACCAAACATGGGCTAAAAATCAATTTGACGGTTATCAGACAATGGAGCAGGCACAAGGCGGCGGCAGAAAAAGGGTTTGACAGCGCACGGCGGCATCGTCAAACCCCTTTCGGCATATCCGGTGTTACCAGCGGTAGCCTAATTTGATGCCCGCGCTGTGTTGCGCTTCCAGTTGCGGGCCTTTGGCGGCGGCAGCGTGGAGGGACAGCGTGAAACCTTTGATTTCGGCGTTTACGCCCCATTCCGCACTGCGGGTTTTGCCGAAATCCTGAGCCAATACGGCGGTATTGACGCGCGTTCGGACTTTGCCCGAAGCGGCATCGGTATAGGACAGGCTCAAATAAGGCGTGATGGAAATGTGTTGCGCCGGTTTGAATGAATAATCTGCCTTAATGCCCGCGCGGTAGCGGTTGAATGCAAGGCCGGGGGTGGCGATATTGACGTTTTCGTAGCGGTAATCCGCTTTTTGGACGAAATAGCGCGTTGCGCCGATGTGCGGTTCGATGCCGAATCCGCCGAAACCGGCGCGGTATCGTGCCTGAATGCCGTAATGCAGCACGCGGCGGCGGATTTTGCTTCCGATGCCGTCTGAAAGACTGCCGCTGCTAAAACCCGCGCCCGTGCTGATGCCGATGTCGAACCTGCCGATGCCGTATTGCCCGAAAACGGCGCCGTGGGCAAGCCGTGCCGAGTTGCCGATGCCGTCGTCGAAGGTGTTTTCGGTCCGGTTGTGCGAAAACAGGATGCCGACGCGCCCGCTGCCGAGGTTTTTCTGCATACCGATTTGGCGCAGGTCGGTTTGTTGGCGGTAGGCGCGGAAATCTTGCGAACGGTAGTGTTTGGTGTCCCGGATGCCGCTTGTCCAAACGGCGTTGCGGCGGTCTTCGGCAAATACGCGGTCTAATTCGTCTTGTACGGCGAAAACGCTGTTGAGCGTGGCGGAAAATTCACTCAAACCGCTATTGGCATAACGGCTGATCAGGTCGCGCTGCGGTTGGGGCTGCGGTTGGGGTTGCGGTTGGGGTTGCGGTTGCGGCAAATCCCGGCGGGCGCGGCGGGCGCGGGGGAAGGCGGTGGTAGCCGGCCGGGTTTCCGCTTCGCGCTGTTTCGCCAAGGCGCTGTCTTTATCCGCCTGCACCCGTTTTTTCTCTTCCTCCGCCTGCATAATGCCGACATTTTCCCCGCCTGCCTGCCGGGCCGGTTCGGCAACGCTTTCTGTCTTTTCGACGGCATCGCGCCCGGCCGCAATCAGCGCGTCAAGGCTTTGCGCGTTGTCTTTTCCCGCCTGTTTTTTGGCTTCTGCCTTGCCGAGTTTGTCGGAAAGCTCTTGTTCTTTGACCGGATTATGCAGGCGGAACTCGCCGTCTTTGCGGATGAGTTGGTAACGCCACGCGCCGGCATCGACGTGTTCGTTTTGCAGGGTGAAATTAAGGTTTTCGGACAGCGGTTTGTTGTCTTTTCCTTCCACTACCGTCAATTGTTCGAGGCTTGCAGGTTCGTTGCCGGTATTGTTGACAGCCAAGGTGTAAGTGCCTTCGGAACTTTCCGCCAGCTTCAATTTGTCGCTTCGGTAGCCGAAGAGTTCCGACATAAAGCGGAATGTTCCCTGACCGTTCAATTTGCCGTTTACCGTCAGCGTGTTGAAACGGGATTCTACCGAAGTTGGCGGTGTAACGGATAATAGGGAACGGCGCGAACGGCGCGAACGGCGGCGCGGCGTGTCTGACACACTGCCGGTTTGCGCGCCTGCAGCATCGTGGCGATAGGCGGAATTGAGTGTAATGGTGGCGTTGTCAAGGTTTAAATTGCCTAATTCCGTGCCTGACGGCAGCGTCCATTCGCTGTCTTTTAAGTGTAATGCCGTATCCTTGCCGCCGCTGATTTGTCCGGTAAGGCGGCTGTTTTCAAAATGGAATACTGCCTTATCGGCTAGGGAGACATTGCCGTTGAGTGCGGAATGGCTTACGTTTGCCTTAGCGTTGCCGGAAAGCGTCAGACTGCCGTTTTGTACGGCGTTGTTGCTTAGATTAAATGAAGCACTGCCCGAAGCCGATGTGTTTCCGTTTAATGTGGCTTGATTAAATGTTGCTTGGGCATTGCCCACGAGGCTAAGGTCGCCGTTTTGGGTGGCGTTGTGGCTGACTGTATAACGTGTATCGCCATTTGCACTAAGATTGCCGTTGAGTGTGGCAAGCCCTGTGAGATTTAAATGAGCGTGATCGGCAAGGCTGACATTGCCGCTGATGTCGGTCTTAGTCAATGAAGCAATCACTTTATCGTCGGTAATGGTTTTTTCGACACAATTTGTCAGACCCGTCCAGTCCGAACGTGTACAGATTGTGTGGCTTTGATGCGGTGCGACACCAAAAACTGCTTGGGCGTGATTGCTCAAATGCCAATCGCCTTCCACTTTGGCAACATTGCGGGAAATCACCGCCTGCCCGCCCTGAATATGGAAATTTTCCGCTTTAAACGTGCGGTTGATCCAGTCGTTGTCCCACACGATTTCTCCTTGTGGGATACCTTCCATTTTTGACCACCCGCTTCCTAAATGATTGTAGGCGTGCGGTGTCGGTCTGCCGCTGAAAAACAGTTTGCCGTTTGTTTGCGTGATGTTACCGTTTAAATTTGTTCCGCCGGAAAGCAGCAGGGTGCGGTCTTCTGCGGCGGGCTGGTAAACAAGGTTGAGCCGCCCGTTCGTTTTGGTCGTATCTTTCTCGCCAAACCAACCGTTGTAGGCAATTTCTTTTTTGCTATCCAAGCTGTTGTTATTGCCGGTTGTAGCAATATCTTTATTGCCTGTAATGGTAACGGTGGATTCTTTGTCTTGATTGTGGTTGACAATCATCGCCCCTTCATCGGTATTTTGAATACGGTGGAACGAAAGCGAATGCCCGTTCAAATCCAAACGTCCGCCGCGAAAGCCGAAATAGAGTTTGTCGGGGTTGAACTGATTATCGGCATTCAGTTGCACCGTCCCCCTGCCGCTGACCAAGCCGATTTCACTAAAGGCTTGTTTTTTATTATTTTCATCTGCTTGTTGATCTAAAATAACTTTACCGTCGCCCACGCTGATCGAGCCTTGGTTTTCCCCTTTGGCTTGAACGTGCAGCGTGCCTTTGCCGATTTTGGACAGGCGGTCGTTTGCCACGCCATTGACTTTCCAAATTATGGTACTTTCATCACTGATAGATATACCCGCCCCTTTCCATGTTTCATTTTGGGTAGGCGAAACTATAAAATCTCCCTCAAAATACAAACCGCCTGCACCTTGATCAATATTTGATTTCAAAGTAAGTTTACCAACTCCGCCTTCAACATATTCTCCAAAAGTAATGTGTTTTCTGTGATCTAACGATGGGGTATATTTGTTTTGCTTAGGCAAGCTAGGATTAGCAATATCTGACATTTGAGAAAATTTTGGATTATTTTCTTGGCTAATAGTGCTTTTTCCTAATTCTTTAGCTTCCCACAGATAAGAAGCCCCACCCACCATATCATAAATACTCGCTCCAGTATCTCCATCTTGGATTTTTGTTAAATAGGCTTTACGTACAATTGGATAGCCATTGTGTGTTCCTTGGTATGGATTACCTTCTCTTAATACACCATTGATTAGCCATTTTTGTTTTTTTGCATCATAAATAAACATTGGAGAACCACTATCTCCAAATGAAACACCCGTAGGAAGAGGGCCATAGTTGTTTGGTTTTTTTACGTCCCCATTTAAACTAACGTGTCCATCACTTCCTCCCACTTGATTATGGGTATTACCAGCAATTCGGTAACTATAACTACCAAAGATTTGTTGAGGGTTACCATTTTTTTTATGCCAATATTGTCGCCCTGATCCAATACGCACACGATCGGGATAGTCAGTTATATTTCCATAAGTATTACCATTCATATTAATGGTCATTTCTACTGGAGCGGCATCAGTAACAAATTTATTTAATCTAGGATTATGATAATCCTCGTGATAGTAATGCTTTGTATCCTTTTGATAATTATTTCTTTTCACAATTTGGTAAGAAAAGCGGTGCTGATCGGGATTGCTTCCCTCCGCACCAAAATCAACGTTGTTATAGCCGCCGTTATGTGCCACGCTCACAATATATTGATCGCCCACCAATGCCGCCACGCCGTTACGCGACACCACAGAAAAATCAATCATCGGGGCTTTTGTCATTGATTTGCCGACCAACTCCCCTTTTTTGTTGTAAACCTCAATATCTTTCGCCCCGACTGCAAACTTGCCTTTATTTTCGGCAAAGTCGCGATAGTATTGGTAGTTGATGCCGAAATAAGTGTGTCCCGCCCAGGCTTGGGGAAGAATGCCGAACGACAGGCATATGGCTAAGTAAGCAGGCGAGAAGCGGATGCGACCGGTTTTCGGGGCTTTGCGGTGTGTTTCGGTTGTCCGTTTGTCGGTTGTTTTCATTATTTTTCCTTATCTGACGGGATTCGGGTTTGTTTGGTAGGGCGCGGCTTCCGCTTCCGGGCGGCGCGCGGGATGTGCCTATATGTGCGGTTCGGCGTTCGGGCGGATATGAAGCACGCCCTAGGATTTGTCATTAATTTTTGCCTTGGTCTCGGCTTCTTCCAATCACGAAAGCACCCGCCAAGGCAAACACTGTGCCACCGGCAAGGGAGGCGGCGGTTGCGGGGTAGCCGCTCCATACGAGGAAGACGGCAAAAAGCAGTATCAGGATGACGCTGATGAAGCCGTACAGTTGCCCGCGCCTGTTGAAGGTTTGGTCTTGCCGTATGGTTTCGTGCCGGACGGCTTGTTCTTTTTCCGCCATTGCCATAATGCGGTCTGCCCCGTTGCTGATAATGTCGTTGTATTGCGCCAAGTCGGACGGCGGCGGCAACGGTCCCGAATGGAAACGCCGGGCTATCATTATTTGCACGTACTCGTCGGACAGGATTTGCTCGACAAGCTCCGGGGATTTGACGACGGTTTCGACAGCCTGCCGCGCCTTGTCCTGTGCGTTTTCGGTCATTTGCGCGCTTTCTCTATGGCGCGTTGAAAATCGCCGCCGATGTTTTTGAGATCGTCGGCGGGATTGGGGCGGATGGCGGTTTTTGCGGGATGGAACAGACCCAGCAGCGAGCCTATACCGAGCGGGAGGGCGTATGTGTTTCGTTTTTCCATATGGTTATATTAGGTCAGGCGGACGGGTTTATCAAGCATTTTTGCGGTTTTATGCCGTCTGAAAGCCGAACCGTCGGACTTCAGACGGCATTTGCTATAATCGCGGCTGTTTTGAATTTTCGGGGGTTTTATGTCGGATAACGTTCCAACGATTGCGGCAGTCGCCACCGCGCCCGGACGCGGCGGCGTGGGCGTGATACGCATATCGGGGAAAAACCTGCTGCCGATGGCGCAGGCTTTGTGCGGTAAAACGCCCAAGCCGCGTACCGCAACCTATGCTGATTTTACGGACGCGGACGGTCAGGCAATCGACAGCGGGCTTTTGCTGTTTTTTGCCGCACCGGCAAGTTTTACGGGTGAAGATGTCATCGAGCTTCAGGGACACGGCGGGCCGGTGGTGATGGATATGCTGCTGAACCGCTGTTTGGAGTTGGGCGCGCGCCTTGCCGAACCGGGCGAGTTTACCAAACGTGCGTTTTTAAACGACAAACTGGACTTGGCACAGGCGGAAGGCGTGGCGGATTTGATTGACGCATCCAGCCGTTCGGCGGCGCGTCTGGCGTTGCGCTCACTCAAGGGCGATTTTTCGCGGCGGATACACGGTCTGGTCGAAGACTTGATTACCTTACGGATGCTGGTCGAAGCGACGTTAGATTTTCCCGAGGAAGACATTGATTTTCTCGAAGCGGCAGACGCACGCGGCAAACTGGACGGCTTGCGCCGCGCCGTGGATGATGTGCTTGCCAACGCGCAGCAGGGCGCGATTTTGCGCGAAGGTCTGAATGTCGTATTGGTCGGCGCGCCGAATGTGGGCAAGTCCAGCCTGCTGAACGCGTTGGCGGGCGACGAAGTGGCGATTGTTACCGATATTGCCGGAACGACGCGCGACGCGGTCAGGGAACGTATCCTGATTGACGGCGTGCCGGTGCATATTGTCGATACGGCAGGTTTGCGCGAGACGGACGACGTGGTCGAGCGTATCGGCATCGAACGCAGCCGCAAAGCCGTATCCGAAGCCGATGTCGCGCTGGTGTTGGTCGATCCGCGCGAGGGTTTGAATGAAAAGACACGGGCGATTTTGGACGCGTTGCCGCCGGAGTTGAAACGCATCGAAATCCACAGCAAATCCGATTTGCACACGAGTGCGGCGGCGGCTTTTGAAACGGGTGCGGATACGGTGATTCCGTTGTCGGCGAAAACCGGCGACGGCTTGGACGCGCTGAAACGGACGTTGTTGCGCGAGGCCGGTTGGCAGGGCGAAAGCGAAGGGCTGTTTTTGGCGCGGACGCGGCACGTCAACGCACTCAAAGCAGCGCAGGAAGAATTGTCGCTGGCGGCATTGTGCGGCAACCATCAAATCGAGCTGCTTGCGGAACATTTGCGCTTGGCTCAGGTCGCGTGCGGCGAAATCACGGGGGAATTTACCGCAGATGATTTGCTCGGCGTGATTTTTTCGAGGTTTTGTATCGGAAAATAAACGGATCGAAAGCACCGGGGCGGTGTCCGGCTGAACATTCCGTTATCCCATAAAAACGGGAATCCGATCCGTTCGGTTTTATAGTGGATTAACAAAAATCAGGACAAGG
>NZ_KV815375.1:0-14098 GCF_001814225.1 Neisseria sp. HMSC070F02
AACCTGTGTTTGGGTTTCGGCTGTCGGGAGGGAAGGGAATTTTGCAAAGGTCTCAAATAGTACGGAATCGATTCACTTGGTGCTTCAGCCCTTTAGAGAATCGTTCTCTTCGAGCTAGGGCGAGGCAACGCCGTACTGGTTTAAATTTAATTCACTATACTGCTGAAGTCGTGAATTAAATGCTAAATATCTAGCAAAAAAGTGCGGTCAAAATTTACCGCACTTTTCGTTTCGAACAATCGAATTATTTAATCACGCCACATGCCATACGTGGGCCGCCACCGCCAAGTGGAGCTGGATGATCGGAGTGATTATCACCACCCGTGTGGATCATAATAGAGTGACCGCGAACATCATCTAAATGTTTAAGACGTGGTGCTAAAACAGGATTTGTTGCTGTGCCATCATGCAATACAGTTAATGCAGGTAAATCACCTAAGTGTGCATCATCTTGCCATGGGTAACCATGTTGTTTTGCACCTTTAGGATCCCAGTGACCGCCTGCGCCTAAACCAGCTGTCAATTTACCTTCTTTTTCTTTTGGCTCACAGCTTGGGTTTTCATGGATGTGGAAACCATGTAAGCCTTCGCTTAATCCTTGTAAATCAGGGGTAAACACAAGACCATAGTTAGATTCAGTAATAGTCACTGTACCCACATCTTTGTTACCGTTTACTGGATCAAGTTGTTGCACTTTCACTTCAATAGAAGCACCTTTAGGTATCGTATTATGCTCGTGTGCTTGCGCAACACCAACTGAACATACTGCACTAACCGCTAGTGCTAATAAGGTTTTCATATTCATTGCAATCTCCTTTATTGCAGTAAAAACTCGCGACTATTTTAGTCAATTTTGTTTTAAAAGCCGATAAATTTTTACGAAAATTTTACATTAATTGTTATTTGCAGAAAATTAGAACCCGTTATCACGTCTTGGATAAATGCCAAAACCATTGTGATTCAGAGAATTAAAAAGAAAAATTTCGGAATCCTCATCCTTTTCTGAAACCTGATTGCGGTATCCATGGCTTTGTCTTTGTCATTTAAGTTTGTGTTCATGTTTTTGACCTTCTTTGCTTTTTAAATCCTTTTTAAATTGCCGACTTCTACCGTTCCAAATGTCCCATTTGAACATTATCCCGCCGCCTAAAATACGACCCAAATTCATCGGTTGTTCTTGCTGCGATACCTGCAAACAACAGTTCAATGGGTTTATTTTGTTTATTCTAACCTATTACCGTTTAAATAAATTTCCAAAGGCTTGGGCAAACCGTAATCTTTCAAATGCGCCGGCTTTATCCAAATGCCGTCTGAAGGGCTTTCAGACGGCATTTGTCCTTCAAACGGCGTAATCATCAGCAACCGGTGCGTCAGCCGGTGGGTCAGGGCGGTTTGTTCGTCCATATCTGCCATGGTCAGGGAGAATTTGGCGGCAAAGTCGGAAAGCCCGTTCAAACTTTCAAAACACGGCACGCAATACAGCCCGCCCCAAATGCCTTTGGCGGGGCGTTTTTCCAGCAAAATCGCGCCGTTCCGGTTGCGGATAATCAGCCAGTAAAGCGGCAGGGTCGGTACTTCGGCGGCGGTTTTTTTGCGCGGCAGCTCGGCGGTGCGGTTTTGCTTTTTCGCTTCGCAGATGTCCGCCATCGGGCATTGGTGGCACAAGGGTTTCGTCCGTTTGCACACGGTCGCGCCCAAATCCATCAAACCTTGTGTATAGGCAGGCATATCGGCGTTTTCAGACGGCAGCAGGCTTTCGGCAAGTGTCCAGAGCGAGTTTTCAAATTTTTTGTCCTGCGGATTGCCGTCGCGGGCGAACACGCGGCAGAGTACGCGTTTGACGTTGCCGTCCAAAATGGTTTCGCGGCGGTTGAAGGAGAAGGCGCAAATGGCGGCGGCGGTGCTTCTGCCTACGCCGCAGAGGGTTTCCAAGTCTTTGCGCTCCGACGGAAACGTGCCGCCGAATTGCCTGACGACTTGTTGCGCGGCTTTGTGCAGGTTGCGCGCGCGGCTGTAATAGCCCAAGCCCGCCCACAACGACAACACTTCGTCTTGCGGCGCGGCGGCAAGCGTCTGAACGGTCGGGAATTTTTCTAAGAAGCGCGGATAGTAGTCCAACACGGTGGCGACTTGCGTTTGCTGGAGCATGATTTCGGAAAGCCAGACGCAATAAGGGTTTTTGACCTGCCAAGGGAGGTGGTGGCGACCGTGTTGTTTTTGCCAGCGGATGAGCCGTTCGGAGAAGGGGATGGGTGTGTTCATTAATATCAATCGGTGGTTTTATTTATATTTAAAACGGTATGTTATTGTATAACATTGTGAAAATAATTCTTATTGACTTATTTTTTGTAGGGGCATATAACTCATATAAAGAAACTTTATTGCGGTATTGAAATTATTTATCAACAAGCAAGGAGTATCAGCATGAAAGCAATGGTTTATCACGGCGCAAACGACATCCGTTTTGAAGAAAAACCCCGTCCGCAGATTATCGATCCGACCGATGCGGTGGTGAAAATCGTCAAAACCACGATTTGCGGTACCGATTTGGGTATTTGGAAAGGCAAAAAAACCCGAAGTCGCCGACGGTCGTATTCTCGGTCATGAAGGCATCGGTATTGTAGAAGAAGTCGGCGATGCTGTAAAAAACATCAAAGTCGGCGATAAAGTCATTATTTCATGCGTCAGCAAATGCTGTACTTGCGACAACTGCAAAATCCAACTTTATTCGCATTGCCGCAACGGCGGCTGGATTTTGGGCTACATGATTGACGGCACGCAGGCAGAATACGTCCGCACGCCTTATGCCGACAACAGCCTCGTGCCGCTGCCCGACAACGTCAACGAAGAAGTCGCCCTGTTGTTGAGCGACGCTTTGCCGACCGCACACGAAATCGGCGTGCAATACGGCGATGTCAAACCCGGCGACACCGTATTCATCGCAGGTGCCGCTCCTGTCGGTATGTCCGCCTTGTTGACCGCCCAACTGTATAGCCCCGCCGCCATTATCGTGTGCGATATGGACGAAAACCGTTTGAAACTGGCGAAAGAGTTGGGCGCGACCCATACCATCAGCCCCGCTTCCGGCGACGTCTCCAAACAAGTTTTCGCCATCGTCGGCGAAGACGGCGTAGATTGTGCCATCGAAGCGGTCGGTATCCCTGCAACTTGGAATATGTGCCAAGACATCGTGAAACCCGGCGGCCATATCGCCGTTGTCGGCGTACACGGTCAATCCGTTGATTTCAAACTGGAAAAACTGTGGATTAAAAAGCTTGCCATCACTACCGGCCTGGTAAACGCCAATACCACCGAAATGCTGATGAAGGCAATTTCCAGCAGCTCCGTCGATTACACCAAAATGTTGACCCACCGTTTCAAATTCAGCGAATTGGAAAAAGCCTACGACGTGTTCAAACACGCCGCCGAAAATCAAGCGATGAAAGTGGTTTTGGAAGCGGATTAATCGGCGTTGAATCAGTTGTTTTTTAAGCGGATGCCGTCTGAATGCGTTTCAGACGGCATTTTTTCAGCCGCGTAGTATGGGCTGTCCGGCTGCTGTCGAATGAACTGAACGTTATTTTTATTATGCGGAAGGCGGATGGGCATTTTAGGGGCAGTATGTCGGAGTGGTGCTGCCGTGTATGCCGACTGCGCCGCCAAGCGGCAAAATGCCGTCTGAGACTGGAAAGGGCTTCAGACGGCATTTTTACGATGCGGTTCAGGCTTTGGGTTTCAATGCCGCCGCTTCTTTGGCGAGACGGGTGATGGTGTCCCAGTCTTTGTTTTTCACGGCTTCTTTCGGCGTCAGCCATGAGCCGCCGACGCACAGGACGTTGGGCAGTGCCAAGTAATCGGGCGCGGTGGCGAGGCTGATGCCGCCTGTCGGGCAGAAGCGAACATCGGCGTAAGGGCCGTACAGGGCTTTGAGCATGGCTTTGCCGCCAACGACTTCGGCAGGGAAGAGTTTGAGGGTGTCGATGCCGTGTTCCAAAGCCAGTTGGATTTCGCCCGGGGTGGCAACACCGGGAATCAGGGGGATGCCGCTGTTGCGGCCGGCTTTGGCGAGGGATTCATGCAGCCCCGGGCTGATGGCGAAAACCGCGCCTGCGTCTTCGACGGCTTTAAGCTGTTCGGGATTGGTTACCGTACCTGCGCCGACGATGGCGTTGGGCACTTCTTTGGTAATCAGGCGGATGGCATCGAGGCCGACAGGGGTGCGCAGGGTGATTTCGAGGGTAGGGATGCCGCCTTCGACAAGGGCGTGGGACAAATCGATGGCGGTGCTTAAGTCGTCAATCGCCATTACCGGCACAACTGCGCCGGCGGTCAAAATTTCGCGGGGGGTCAGTTTGGACATTTCGGTTCTCCGGGTGGAATGGGGTATTTTATTAAGATGGGACAGGTCGTAGGTCGGATTCAAGAAACCGACATCTTGGACGGCTGTGTCGGATTCGAGAATCCAACCTACGTCTATCTTAAAACACTTGAATAATTTTTCAGACGGCCTTCGGTCTGAAAAGGCCGTCTGAAACGCGCATCAGGCAAATTCGCCGCCGAAGCTCATCGCGCCGGTTTCGGCGCTGCTGGTCATGCTGCGGAAGTTGGCGAAAAGTTCGCGGCCGCAGCCTTGTTGGTTCGCGCCCAAGTCGATGCTTTCGACTTCGCGGGCATTCCATTCGGTTTCGTTAATCAGGACGTTGAGTTCGCCGCTAACGGAGTCGAAGCGGATCAGGTCGCCGGTACGGATTTTGGCGATGTTGCCGCCCATCAGGGCTTCGGGCGTCATGTGGATGGAGGCCGGAACTTTGCCGGATGCGCCGGACATACGACCGTCGGTCAGCAGTGCCACTTTGAAGCCGCGGTCTTGCAGGATGCCCAAAGGCGGGGTCAGTTTGTGCAATTCGGGCATACCGTTGGCACGCGGGCCTTGGTAGCGGACGACGCACACAAAATCGCGTTCCAACTCGCCGCGTTCAAACGCAGCCAACACTTCGCGTTGGTCGTTGAACACGATGGCAGGCGCTTCAATAATGCGGCAGCCTTCGCGCACGGCGGACACTTTAATCACGCCACGTCCGATGTTGCCTTTCATCAGGCGCAGACCGCCGTCGGGGGAGAACGGGTTGTCAGCTTTACGCAGGATGTCGTCGTTGCCGCTGGTTTCGGGGGCTTCGCGCCATTCGAGTTTGCCGTCGATGAGGAAAGGCTCTTTGGTGTAGTGGCGCATACCGTGTCCGACGACGGTATCGACATCGTCGTGCAACAGGCCTGCATTCAGCAATTCGCGGATAACGAAAGGCAGTCCGCCCGCTGCGGTAAAGTGATTCACGTCGGCCTTGCCGTTCGGATAAACGCGGATGAGTAGTGGGATGATGGAGGAAATTTCGTCGAAGTCGTCCCAGTTCAAAATCACGCCGGCCGCACGCGCCATAGCGACGAGGTGCATGGTGTGGTTGGTCGAACCGCCGGTTGCCATCAGGCCAATCAAGGCGTTGATAAAGGATTTTTCGGTCAACATTTCGCCCAAAGGTTTAATCGTGCCGTTTTTGATGCCGCGCGCGAGGTGTCCGGCGGCGTAGCGAGTCAGCGCTTCGCGCAGGTCGGTGTAAGGGTGGACGAAGGCGGCGGCAGGCAGGTGCACGCCCATCATTTCCATCATCATTTGGTTGGAGTTTGCCGTGCCGTAGAAAGTGCAGGTGCCCGGGCTGTGGTAAGAACCCATTTCGCTTTTCAAAAGTTCGTTGCGTCCGACCTTGCCTTCGGCGAAAAGCTGGCGGGTGCGGGCTTTTTCTTTGTTGCCGATACCGCTGGACATCGGGCCTGCGGGGACGAAGATACCCGGAATATGACCGAACGAAAGCGCGCCTATCATCAAACCCGGAACGATTTTGTCGCATACGCCCATAAACAGGCTGCCGTCAAACATTTGATGCGACAGCCCGACGGCGGTACTCATGGCAATCACGTCGCGGGAGAACAGCGACAGTTCCATGCCGGCGTAGCCTTGCGTGATGCCGTCGCACATGGCGGGCGTGCCGCCGGCGACTTGGGCGGTCGCGCCGTTTTTCTGCGCTTCGTCTTTGATTTGGTCAGGGAAGTCTTTAAACGGCTGGTGTGCGGAAACCATGTCGTTGTAGGCGGTGATGATGCCTAAGTTGGGGACGGTTTCCTGAAGCATTTCGATTTTGATACTTTTAGGCATGGCAGCATAGCCGTGTGCCAAGTTGCTGCAGCCGAGCTGGTTGCGCTCTAAGCGTCCCATTTGTTTGGCACTGCGGATCTTCGCCAGATATTTTTCACGCGTCGGACGGCTGCGTTCAATAATGCGCCCGGTGATTTCGGCGAGTTTGGAGTGGATAGGAGTAGTGTTCACGGTCGGTCTCCTGTCGGAACGGGGGGTATTGGGGATTTGTTTGTGCGTTTCTGATTTTTTGTATTGGGTGTGGGGCATTTGGCGTTTCAGACGACCTTTCAAACCTTACAAGGGGTCGTCTGAAAACCTCACTATAGTGGATTAACTTTAAACCAGTACGGCGTTGCCTCGCCTTAGCTCAAAGAGAACGATTCTCTAAGGTGCTGAAGCACCAAGTGAGTCGGTTCCGTACCATCTGTACTGTCTGCGGCTTCGTCGCCTTGTCCTGATTTAAATTTAATCCACTATATTTTCAAAGGTATGCCGTCTGAAAGTGGGAAGCGGGTGTTATTATAGTACAAAATTTGTAATTTTGTTACAAAAAAATCAGGCATTGAAAAGAAATTTGATTTAAATCGTAGAATCTTTCGATTGTTGTAACGGAATAGGGGAAACCTGCCCGATTTTTGGACTAGGTCAAATAAATTGTAAAAATGGGAATAGACAAAAAGTGTAGCGGTGTGTAGTATTACTACTCATTATGCCACCTGCCTTTGTTTCCGATATTGCGATGCAGCGTGATGGGGAAAACAGGTTTCAAACGGCATCGAAAAATTCTTTCCTGACGAGATAATACGATGAGTACACAAACAAATTTTGATTTGGTGTTGTTCGGTGCGACCGGCGATTTGGCGATGCGCAAGCTGTTGCCCTGTCTGTACCAGGCGCATGTTGCCGGTCTGCTTCATCCCGAAGGGCGTATTTTGGGGGTCAGCCGCAGCGAGTTGGATACCGAAGGTTTTCTGGCGAAGGTGGAAACCAGTTCCAAAATCCATGTGAAAGAAAATTTTTCCGATGAGGCTTGGGCATCGTTTGTCGAACGTCTCGCATATCTCAAAGTCGATGTTACGCAGCCGGACGATTTTGCCGCTTTGGGCGATTTGGTCAAAGCGCGCAAAGAAACCGACAATGTCGTCATCTATCTTTCCACCGCGCCGAAATTCTTCGCGCAAACATGTGAAAACCTTGCCAAAATCGGTTTGAACGCCGACAACGTGCGTGTGGTTTTGGAAAAACCGTTGGGTACGGATTTGGCTTCTTCCCAGCAAATCAATACCGATGTTGCGCGTTATTTCAAAGAAGGGCAAATTTACCGCATCGACCACTACCTTGGCAAAGAAAGCCTGCAAAACCTGCTTGCGCTGCGTTTTGCCAATGTAATGTTCGAGCCGCTGTGGAACAATAAATACATCGAAAGCGTGCAGTTGACCATCGCCGAACAGCTCGGTGTGGAAGAGCGCGGCGAGTTTTACGACATTACCGGCGCGTTGCGCGATATGGTGCAAAACCATTTGATGCAGATGCTGTGCATGACTGCGATGGAAGCCCCCGCCAGCTTGGATGCCGACGCGGTGCGCGATGAAAAAGTCAAAGTCATCAAGTCATTGAAGCCGCTGACCGTCGAGTCTGTCAATGAAAACGTCGTGCGCGGACAATATACCGCCGCCAGAGGCATGAACGGCTATCTTGAAGAAATCAACGTTCCGCAAGACAGCTTTACCGAAACCTACGTCGCCATTAAAGCCGAAATCGAAAACGAACGCTGGAAGGGCGTTCCCTTCTACCTGCGTACCGGCAAACGCATGGCGGGCAAAGTGGCGGAAATCGTTTTGAACTTCAAAGATTTGAACAGCCATATTTTTGAAGGCAGCCGCACCGCGCCCAACCGGCTCGTTATCGAGTTGCAACCATATGAATCCGTGCGCCTCTATACGCAGATGAAAACCCCGGGGGCAGGAAATAAGGTCGAAACCGTGCCGCTGGCAACCGATTTGGGCAAAGCATTGGAAGGCCGCCGCGCGGAAGCTTACGAGCGCCTGCTGCTGGATGTGATTAACGGCAAACTCGCTTTGTTCAACCGCCGCGACGAACTCGAAGCCGCGTGGGAATATGTGATGCCGATTTTGGAAAACTGGACAAATAACACCACGCCGCCGCACGGCTACGGCGCACACTCGTGGGGGCCTGAAGCCGCGCGCGAACTATTGGCGCGCGACGGACACAAGTGGCACGAAGAGCAGTAATACAATAATGCGTTCAGACGGCATGGGGTTTGAAATGCCGTCTGAACGTAAGTAAAGCAGTATAGTGGATTAACAAAAATCAGGACAAGGCGACCGAAGCCGCAGACAGTACAGATAGTACGGCAAGGCGAGGCAACGCTGTACTGGTTTAAATTTAATCCACTATAAAAAAAAAGCAGTCCCGATATTTGGTATCAAAAGCATAAACAACTGTTCGGCCGACATATTGCTCAACCCGTTTCCATAACGGAATATGCCGTCTGAAATAAAAAAAGGACACAAATATGTTTGTTTGGCACGAATACGAAAATGCGGCAGAAGCGGCGCAGTCTTTGGCTGACGCAGTGGCGGATGCTTTGCAGGGCGCACTGGACGAGAAGGGCGGTGCGGTGTTGGCAGTTTCCGGCGGACGTTCGCCGATTGCATTTTTCAACGCCCTGTCGCAAAAAGATTTGGATTGGAAAAACGTCGGCATCACCTTGGCAGATGAACGCATCGTGCCGACCGTCCACGCCGACAGCAATACCGGTTTGGTGCGCGAATACCTGTTGAAGAACAAAGCGGAAGCGGCAATGTGGATTCCTATGGTGGAAGACGGAAAAACTGAAACCGAATTACATCCCGATGCTGTTGTCGATTATGCACTGAAACATTACAAACAGCCCGATGTTTTGGTTTTGGGTATGGGAAACGACGGGCATACGGCTTCGATTTTCCCGAAAGCTCCGCAGTTTCAGACGGCAATCGACGGTTCGGCAGGTGTCGCGCTGGTGCATACCACGCCCGTTACCGCGCCGCACGAGCGCGTCAGTATGACCTTGGATGCGATTGCCCATACGGGGCATGTGTTTTTGGCGATACGGGGCGAAGAGAAAAAAGCCGTGTTCGACCAAGCCGCACAAGGCGAAAACCGCGAATATCCGATCAACCTCGTTTTGAACCATCAAGGAGTGAACTGCCATGTCTTCTACGCCGAATAAACAAGCCGGATATCCCCGACTGGTCGCCGATATCGGCGGGACGAATGCACGCTTTGCGCTGGAAACCGCGCCGCGCGTCATTGAAAAAGCCGCCGTGCTTCCGTGTAAAGACTACGATACGGTTACCGATGCGGTGCGTGCCTATCTGAATCAAAGCGGTGCAACAGCCGTACGGCACGCGGCATTTGCCATCGCCAACCCGATTTTGGGCGACTGGGTGCAGATGACCAACCACCATTGGGCGTTTTCCATCGAAACCACCCGTCAGACTTTGGGGCTGGACACCCTCATCCTTTTGAACGACTTTACCGCGCAGGCATTGGCGGTAACGCAGACTTCAAGCAAAGACCTGATGCAGGTAGGCGGGCAAAAGCCTGTCGAATTTGCCCCCAAAGCCGTTATCGGCCCCGGTACCGGCCTGGGCGTGAGCGGATTGGTGCACAGCCACGCAGGCTGGGTGGCTTTGGCGGGCGAGGGCGGGCATACCAGTTTCCCGCCGTTTGACGATATGGAAGTGCTGATTTGGCAGTACGCCAAAAACAAATACGGCCATGTTTCCGCCGAACGCTTTTTGAGCGGCGCGGGCTTGAGCTTGGTTTACGAGGCTTTGGCTGCAAAACAGAAAGCCAAACCCGCCAAACTGATGCCGTCTGAAATCACGGAAAAGGCTTTGAGCGGCGCGTCGCCTTTGTGCCGTCAGACTTTGGACATCTTCTGCGCCATGCTCGGCACGGTTGCTTCCAACCTCGCCCTGACGCTGGGCGCGCGCGGCGGCGTGTACCTGTGCGGCGGCATTATTCCCCGCGTGTTGGAATATTTCAAAACTTCCCCGTTCCGCAGCCGTTTCGAGAACAAGGGCAGGTTTGAAGCATATCTTGCCGCGATTCCCGTGTATGTCGTCTTGAGCGAGTTTCCCGGAATTTCCGGTGCGGCTGCGGCTCTCGACAACCATTTGAGAAACGTTTAACCACAGCGGCTCCTTGCAGCGGGGCTGCATTATCGAAGGGCATATCATTATGTTAAGCAAAATCAGCGAATCACTGGCAAACCTTTCCGGTGCGGAACGCAAAGTCGCCGAATGTGCATTGGCGGAACCCAAATGGTTCGTCCATGCCGCCGTTGCCGAAATTGCCGAACGTGCGTCCGTCAGCCAGCCGACCGTCATCCGATTCTGCCGCAGCTTGGGTTATAAAGGGCTGCCCGAGTTCAAGCTCGCCTTGTCCGCCAGCATCGGTCATGAGGGTATGCCCTATGTCCACGAAGAACTCAACGCCGACGACGATATGGCAAGCGTGGTCGAGAAAGTGTTGGGCAATGCCGCCGCCTCGCTGTTGGGCGAACGCCGCTTCCTGAAAGAGTCGGAGCTGGAAAACGCCATTGCCACGCTGATGCACGCCCGTCGCGTCGAGTTTTACGGTGTCGGCAATTCCGGCATTGTGGCACAGGACGCGCAGCATAAATTTTTCCGTTTCGGCATGTCCACCGTCGCCTATGTCGATACGCACACGCAGCTGATGGCGGCATCTGTTTTGAGCGATCAGGATGTTTTGGTTGCCATTTCCAACACGGGTTCGTCTATCGAACTTTTGGATGCGGTCAGCATCGCCAAAGAAAACGGCGCGTCTGTCATCGCACTGACCCGCAACGATTCGCCTCTGGCGCAACTTGCCGACTGCGTGTTGAGCGTTGCCACACAGGAAAATGCCGAACTCTACACGCCCATGGTTTCCCGCCTCTTGCAGCTTGCCGTCATCGACATTCTCGCCATCGGACTTGCCCTGCGCTTGGGCGATGCTGCCAGCCTGCAATTGCAGAAAAGCAAAAAAAGCATACACAACAAGCACATCGATTACGACAAAGATTGACCTTCAGACGGCATCCCACAAATGCCGTCTGAAATGCCGAACAACGGTCGTCGGCGGCTTGCGGCAGTTTCCGGCAGCCTTTTCATCCCACAACAAAAAACCTCATTCAGGAGCATATAGATGAAACACCTTCACGACTTACCCGCATGGTCGAAATTGTGGAACCACTTTGACGACAGCAAAACATTGCATATGCGCGAAATGTTCGAGCAAGACCCGCAGCGTGCGGAACGCTACTGGCTGCAAGTCGGCGGACTGACGCTGGACTACTCCAAAAACCGCATCAACGACGAAACCATGTCGCTTTTGTTCGAGCTTGCCCGAGAAGCAGGCGTGCCGGAGCGGATGCGGCAGATGTTCCACGGCGAAAAAATCAATACCACCGAAAACCGCGCCGTCCTGCATGTCGCCCTTCGCAACCGCACCAATTCGCCGATTGTGGTTGACGGTGAAGATGTGATGCCCAAAGTCAACCGCGTTTTGCAACGTATGGGCGAATTTGCACACGAAGTCCGCAGCGGAAGCTGGCTGGGCTATACCAACCAAGTCATTACCGACGTTGTCAACATCGGCATCGGCGGATCGGATTTGGGCCCGCTGATGATGTGTACCGCGCTCAAACCTTTCGGTCATCCGCGCCTCAATATGCACTTCGTCTCCAACGTGGACGGCTCGCAACTGCGCGACGTATTGTCCAAAGTCCACCCCGAAACCACGCTGTTCATCATCGCCTCCAAAACATTTACCACGCAGGAAACGCTGACCAACGCGCTGACCGCGCGCGAATGGTTTTTGAATCATGCGGGCGACGAAGAAGCCGTTGCCAAACACTTCGCCGCCGTTTCCACCAATCAAAAAGCCGTCGCCGAATTCGGCATCGACACCGCCAATATGTTTGAATTTTGGGATTGGGTCGGCGGTCGGTACAGCCTGTGGTCCGCCATCGGATTGCCGATTATGCTGTATCTCGGCGAAGAAAACTTCATCGAAATGCTCAACGGCGCGCACCTGATGGACCAACACTTCATCAACACACCGCTCGAGCGCAACCTGCCCGTCATTCTCGCCCTCATCGGCATCTGGTATATCAACTACTACGGCGGCGGCAGCCACGTCATCGCGCCTTACGACCAACATTTGCACCGCCTGCCCAAATTCATCCAGCAGCTCGATATGGAAAGTAACGGCAAACAGGTTACGTTGGACGGCAAAGCAGTCGGACACGAAACCTCGCCGATTATCTGGGGCGAAACGGGCATTAACGGCCAGCACGCCTTCTTCCAACTGCTGCACCAAGGCACGCACATTACCCCCATCGACCTGATTGCCTCACTTGAAAAACGCAGCAACCTGCCCGGACACCACGAAATCCTGCTTGCCAACGTCTTTGCACAAGCAGAAGCCTTTATGCGCGGCAAAACCCCCGACGAAGTCCGTGCCGAACTCAAAGCGCAGGGTATGGATGAGGCGCGCATCGAAGAGCTGGTCCCGCACAAAACCTTCTCCGGCAACCGCCCGACCAACCTCATTCTCATGGACAAGGTCAACCCGCGCAATATGGGCAGCCTGATTGCCATGTACGAACACAAAACCTTCGTACAAGGCATCATTTGGGGCATCAACAGCTTCGACCAGTGGGGCGTGGAACTCGGCAAACAACTGGCTAAAACCATTTTGGGCGAACTGACCGGCGAAACCGGGCCGCAAAAGCACGACAGTTCGACCGAACGCCTGATCAACCTCTACCTGCAGACCAACCGCAAATAAAACCTGCGGAAAAATGCCGTCTGAACGCCGACCGTTTCAAACGGCATTTTTATCGAACAGGAAAACCGTCGGTAAACTTGCAGAGCGTGTGCAATCCCGATATGATGGTTTGCATAAATTTAAACATATATGTTCCGCAGCTATGGCACTGATTAAAGAGCCGTTGGACAAAGCGAAACAAAGGAACGAAGAACTTGAAGCGGCAGAAGAAGCGGCGGCGCAGGAGGCATTGGGTCGGGAGCAGGAAGTCGACCGCGTATCCGAATGGGAAGAACGCTACAAGCTGTCGCGCAGCGAGTTCGAGCAATTCTGGAAAGGATTGCCTCAAACCGTACAGAATAAGCTGCAAGCCTCACAGAAAACATGGAAAAGCGGGATGGATAAAATCTGTGCCAACAATGCGAAAGCTGAAGGTGAAACGCCAAACGGCATAAAATTCAGCGAACTGGCATGCAAAACGGCGGAAACCGAAGCACGCTTGGAAGAGCTGCACAACCGTAAAAAAGCCCTTATCGACGAAATGGCCAGGGAAGCGGACAAGAAAGAACTGCCAAAGCGGCTCTGAACAGCGCGGTTCAGGCACTGCCCGCCGATATTGCCGAAACCGTCATGCCCGAGTACCGCAACTGACAAAACGGTTTGAATGCCAAATGCGCCGACGGCGACGAATACGGCGTGGCACAATCTGACTGCCGTACCAGAGAAATCAATGCGAAAACCAAAGAAATCCAAGGTTATCTGATTGACTGAAACTTGGATGCGGGAATGTCGGCGGCTTTTGCGTTTTTGTCGTTTTTATAGTGAATTAAATTTAAACCGATACATCGTTGGCTCGCCTTAGCTCAAAGAGAACGATTCTCTAAGGTGCTGAAGCACCAAGTGAGTCGGTTCCGTACCATCTGTACTGTCTGCGGCTTCGTCGCCTTGTCCTGATTTAAATTTAATCCACTATATCTTTTTCCACTTATCTGCGCTTTCACTATTTGCCCTTTCAGGCTGCGGGCATAGGGACGGAACAGGTAGCGGTCAAATCCTGTTTCATCCAAA
>NZ_KV815376.1:0-381 GCF_001814225.1 Neisseria sp. HMSC070F02
TCATGCTAAGTTAAATTGAGGACACGCCCTAGTAACCTATGTTATTGCAAAGGTCTCAAACTGTGTACACAAGAAAGACCGCCGAGGCGGTCTTTTCGGTTATTGTCTTCGCTTAAAAGCCAGACTTCCGTCGCGGCCTATAAACGCGGGAAATCCGCGTGTATAGGCATAGTTGGCGACCACAAGTGCAACCTTAAGTGCATCTCCCAACTTTGGCAGGGTGTGGTATGCACGCATGTATTCTATATCCTGTCCATCAAATTTGGGCAAGACTTCGCTATTGAACCGTTTGATCTTCCTTTCCTAAAAAAGCGCATAAAGAGCAGGTACTTAATATATATGGCTGTGTTTTATAGTGGATTAACAAAAACCAGTACGGCG
>NZ_KV815376.1:481-9117 GCF_001814225.1 Neisseria sp. HMSC070F02
CCTTGTCCTGATTTTTGTTAATCCACTATAATATAGTGTTGATAGACGTATTTAACTTAAATGTATTCAATAGGATAGGTCTCTTCCTAACCGAAAAAATAATTGTCTTTTCCCTTGCAAATAATTGAAATCAACAGATTACTAAAACACAGCCTAATTTTTTGATTGCCGATATGTTAACGGACGACATTGGCGCGCATGACCACGCGGACGTGGAACGAACCTGCCTGACAGTCGTATTGTCCGCCTTGCAGCGGCTGCTTGTCAAAGTAGCTGTGGAAGCCGGTAACACTGCGCCCGCCGAGTTTGCCGGCGGTCTGCTGGAATTTGCGGGCGGCATTGATTAGGGCGTGTTCGCAGGCCTCGGAGTCGGATTTGCCAACGCCGTTTGCTGCTTGCCGTGTAACCAGATTCCTGCCGTTTGCAACCGGTACGCCCCCGCCGCCGAAGCTGACGGGAATCCCAGATTCCAATACGCCGTCTGCAATGGCTGCATTTATTGCCGCCTGACCGTTGCTGCAACGGTAAATGATGTTTTTGCCGCTTCCTGCGGTGTCGTCCCGGATGACTTTGCATGATTCTCCGGCCGGTGTGCCGGCGGATGCCGTGTGCGCGTTTTTAGGTGCGCTGCCGGATTGGCAGACTGCCAGCATCAGGGCGGCGGCGGAGAGTATGAGGATTTTTTTTCATGTCGGATATCCTTGCTTGCGGTGGGAAATCATTGCCATTGTACCGTAAGATTCAACAAAATGCCGTCTGAAAACGGGGTTCGGACGGCATCGTGGCTTAGGGGTTCAATACGCGTGCGATGAGGGCTTTTTCTTTGCCCTGCATATCGGGGATTTTGACCTGAATGCCGTTGCCCGGGGCAACATCGACAGGTTGGCCTTTGCGGGTCATTTGTTCCAATTTGATGGTTTGGTTGCCGCCCGGGTGGATGATTTCGAGTGAATCGCCGACGGCGAAGCGGTTTTTAACTTCGATGGTCGCCCAGCCGTTTTTGTCGATTTCGGTAACGTGTCCGACGTATTGGCTTTGTTTGGCGGTGGAATGGCCGCTGAGGTAGTTTTGATAGTCTTGGGTTTGGTGGCGTTCGAGGAAGCCGCTGGTGTAGCCGCGGTTGGCAAGGCCTTCGAGTTCGCTCAACAGGCTGTAATCAAACGGACGGCCTGCAACGGCATCATCAATCGCTTTGCGGTAGGACTGGGCGACACGTGCAACATAATAAAGCGACTTGGTGCGGCCTTCGACTTTGAGGCTGTCCACGCCGATTTTGGCGAGTTTCTCAACCACTTCAATGCCGCGCAGGTCTTTGGAGTTCATGATGTAGGTGCCGTGTTCGTCTTCCATAATCGGCATCATTTCGCCCGGGCGGTTGGACTCTTCAATCAGGAAAACTTTGTCGGCGTAGGGATGGCGTTTTTGACCATTGATGCCTTCAAAGTTTTGGTTGGCTTCTTCTTGGGCTTTTTCAAAGTTAAAACCTTGCAGAAGTTGGGCATCGCCTGCATCGCTTTCCGTGGCGTTGTGGACTTTGTAGTCCCAACGGCAGGAGTTGGTGCAGGTGCCTTGGTTGGGGTCGCGGTGGTTGAAGTAGCCGGAGAGTAGGCAACGGCCGGAGTAGGCGATGCACAATGCGCCGTGAATGAAGACTTCGAGTTCGATGTCGGGGCATTGTTGGCGGATTTCGGCGATTTCTTCCATACTCAATTCGCGCGACAGGATGATGCGTTCGACGCCGATATTCTGCCAGAATTTCACGCCCCAGTAGTTGGTGGTGTTGGCTTGTACGGACAGGTGGATCGGCATTTCCGGCCATTTTTCGCGCACGGTCATGATCAAACCCGGATCCGCCATAATCAGCGCGTCGGGTTTCATGGCAATCAAGGGTTCCATATCGGAAACAAAGGTTTTGAGTTTGGAGTTGTGCGGCAGGGTGTTGACGGTAAGGAAGAATTTTTTGTTGCGCTCGTGCGCTTCTTTAATGCCTTGCTCAAGGACGTTGAGTTTGGCAAATTCGTTGTTGCGGGCGCGCAGGGAGTAACGCGGGCTGCCGGCGTAAACGGCATCTGCGCCGTAATCGTAGGCGGCGCGCATTCTTTCCAATCCGCCGGCGGGCAATAAGAGTTCGGGTGCTTTCATCGTGTTTCCTTTTCGGTTGAAACCCCGCCCTTTAGGGCGGTAGAATCAGACTTTATTTGGGAGGGGTGTAACCCTTTCCGAATCAGGGCAACATATAGGGCGACGCTTTATGTGTCGTCCTGTGTGTTGAAACATGATTTGTGTGCTTTGTAAAAATGTTTCAGACGGCATTGCTGCAAATGCCGTCTGAAAAGGGTTTGAGGATGGGCGGATTATCCGCCTTTTCGTGTTCGCGGTCAATTTTGCCGGGAAATTTATAAGGATTTATCAAGTATTTGCCTGATTGGGATACAATGCGGCAGTTTGAGTGCGAGAGAGAATATGATGAATCCCAAAATCGTGTTTTTCGATATTGACGATACGCTGTACCGCAAATATACGGATACCTTGCGTCCTTCCGTGAAAACGGCGGTGGCGGCTTTGCGCGGCAAAGGCATATTGACGGCGTTGGCAACGGGGCGGTCTTTGGCGACGATACCCGAAAAGGTCAGGGACATGATGGCGGAAACGGGTATGGATGCCGTGGTAACGATAAACGGGCAGTTTGCGCTGCTGCACGGTAAAACTGTGCGCGAAGTACCGATGGATGCCGGTTTGATGGGCAGGGTTTGCGCGCATTTGGATAGCTTGGGTATGGATTATGCGTTTGTCGGCGGAGAGGGGATCGCCGTGTCCGCGCTGTCGGAATGCGTGTGCCGCGCCTTGCAGCATATCGCCAGCGATTTTTTTGCCGATAAGGATTATTTCTCAAGCAAACCGGTGTATCAGATGCTGGTGTTTGCGGAGGAAAACGAAATGCCGCTCTGGTCGGATATTGTGGAACAGGAAGGCTTGAAAACGGTGCGCTGGCACGAGGAAGCGGTCGATCTGCTGCCTGCGGGTGCGTCGAAAATGGACGGTATCAGAAGCGTGGTTGAAGCATTGGGTTTGGAAATGGCGGACGTGATGGCGTTCGGCGATGGTTTGAACGATGTGGAAATGCTGTCTGAAGTCGGGTTCGGCGTGGCAATGGGCAACGGGGAACAGGCGGCGAAAGAAGCGGCGAAATATGTTTGCCCCGGCGTTGATGAAGACGGCGTGTTGAGGGGCTTGCAAGATTTGGGCGTGATTTGAACGCATAATAACAACCCTGCCGGTTTCAGACGGCAGGGTCGGTTTTCAGCCCTTCATACAGCCTTCGTTTTGAAGCAGGGTAAATAAGGGCGCGCCGCTTGCACGGATATTCTTGCCGCCTTGAAGGTCGGTAAATTCCAAAATGGCGGCGGCTTCGACAATTTCCCCGCCGAGTTTGCGGATCAGCTCCAGTCCGGCAAGCATCGTGCCGCCCGTGGCAACCAAATCATCGACCAGCAGCACGCGCGAACCGGGTTTGACGGCATCGGTGTGGATTTCCACCGCAGCTTCCCCGTATTCGAGCGCGTAGCTTTGCGATACGGTTTCAAAAGGCAGCTTGCCTTTTTTGCGGATGGGGACAAAACCGACGTTGAGATGGTAGGCGAGTGCCGCGCCGATAATGAAGCCGCGCGCGTCCAAACCGGCAACGATGTCGATTTTCTGATCCATATAGCGGTAAACCAATAAATCAACCAAAAGTCGGAAGTATTCCGCGCTTTGCAGGACGGGCGTGATGTCGTGGAATAAGATGCCTTTTTGCGGCCAGTTTTCGATTTTGCGGATTTTGTCGGCAAGCGCGCCGACACTCATAGCTTCGGGATGAACCAGCATTGCGTGTTCCAAGTTTGATGTTTTTAACGCCATATTGTAGCCGTCAGCCTGCCGCTTGCCAAATCAATCAAAACAATAGCGGCAAAATATGGGCATCGGCAAATAGGAAACCGGGTGTCCGTTGTGATACAATCGGCTGGAAAATATACAGGTAAAAAATATGTCCGCTTATCGAAAAGGCAACATCTTTATCATTTCGGCCGCTTCCGGCACGGGCAAAACCACGCTGGTGTCGCGGCTGTTGGCAAACCATAACGGTTTGCGCGTTTCCGTATCGCACACGACGCGTCCGCCGCGTGAAGGCGAAGTAAACGGCGTACATTATCATTTTGTTTCCAAAGAAGAGTTTGAGTCGCTTATCGCGCAGGAAGCTTTTTTGGAATACGCAGACGTGTTCGGCAACTATTACGGCACAAGCGCGGAGGGCGTGAATGCTTTGGCGGCGGCAGGCTATGACGTAATTTTGGAAATCGACGTTCAGGGCGCGGCGCAGGTTCGCAACGCGCTGCCGGAAGCCGTCGGCATCTTTATCCTGCCGCCGTCTTTCGATGTGCTTGCTGCACGTCTGAACGGACGCGGGACGGACAGTCGGGAAGTTATCCAAAGGAGGCTGTCGAAGGCAAGGCATGAAATCGAACAGTCCGTATTGTTCGATTTTGTCGTGGTCAATGATGACTTGGCGCGGGCGGAGGAGGATTTGCGCCATATTGTGAATGCCTGCCGTCTGAAAAGGTCGCGGCAACTGGGATTTATTGCAGATTTGTTGGAAAATTCCTAAAAAAACCGCGAAAATACCCGGTTTCCCAATTTAAATATTTTTGAAAGAAAGCAAATAATATGGCACGTATTACCACCGAAGACTGTACCGGAAAAATTTCCAACCATTTTGACCTGACATTGGTAGCGGCCCGTCGGGCCCGCCAGCTTGAAAATGGCAATACGCCGCTTGTGGACGATGTCCGCAATAACAAACCGACTGTTACCGCTTTAAGGGAAATCGCCGCTGGGCATATCGGTACGGAACTGTTGACGCGCAATAAATAAATTCTGCCGGAAACGCACGTCGGCACATTCTGCCGCCGTGCAGTCCGACGGTTTGAAATGAAAAACACATACATACCGAAAGCCGTCTGAAATGCCCGCCTCCCAACCTTCCGCCCCTTACGACCCCCTGACCGCCGAAGCGCGTGCCCTGCTTTTCCATACCGCCTCCTACCTCAAGCCCGAGGAACAGGCGGAGCTTGAAAAAGCTGTCGCCTATGCGTTTCGCGCCCACGACGGGCAAACCCGCAAAAGCGGGGAGCCCTACATCACGCATCCGATTGCCGTTGCGACGCAGCTCGCCCTTTGGCATATGGACATACAGGGTCTTTGTGCAGGCGTGATGCACGACGTATTGGAAGATACGGGCGTGACAAAAGGGGAAATGGCGGCGGTGTTCGGCAATACGGTTGCCGAGATGGTGGACGGGCTGTCCAAACTCGAAAAACTCAAATTTGAAGATCATGCGGAACATCAGGCGGAGAGTTTCCGCAAACTGATTTTGGCGATGACCAAAGATGTGCGCGTGATTGTCGTTAAACTTGCCGACCGTCTGCATAATATGCGGACGCTCGGTTCGATGCGCCCGGACAAACGCCGCCGGATTGCAAGGGAAACCCTTGAAATCTATGCACAGATTGCCAACCGTATAGGTTTGAATAACGCATATCAAGAGCTTCAGGATTTATCGTTCCAAAACCTGCATCCCAACCGCTACGAGACTTTAAAAAAAGCGATGGACAAGAGCCGGAAGAACCGGCAGGACGTTGTCGGCAAAGTCTTGCGCGCATTCGGCCAGCGGCTGGTAGGCGCGAATATAGAGGCCAAAATCAAAGGCAGGGAAAAAAACCTGTACGGCATCCATCAGAAAATGATGGCGAAAAAGCTGCGCTTTGCCGAGGTTATGGATATTTACGGTTTCCGCGTCATTGTCAACAGCATTCCAGCCTGTTATGCCGCACTCGGCGCATTGCACACCCTCTATCAGCCCAAGCCCGGGCGGTTCAAAGACTATATCGCCATTCCGAAAAGCAACGGGTATCAAAGTCTGCATACGACTTTGGTCGGTCCTTACGGCTTGCCGATTGAAGTTCAGATACGTACCAAGGAAATGGATGCTGTTGCCGAAGGTGGAATCGCCGGACATTGGAGCTATAAATCATATTCTAAGACGGTCGATCAGGCGGTGCTTCACACAAACCGGTGGCTGAAAAATATCTTAGATTTGCAGGCAAGCAGTGCCAATGCCATTGAGTTTCTCGAACACGTCAAAGTCGATTTGTTTCCGAACGAAATCTACATCCTTACGCCAAAAGGAAAAATCCTAACTTTGCCCAAAGGGGCAACGCCTGTCGATTTTGCTTATGCGGTGCATACCGATATCGGGCACAAAACCGTTGCCGCACGTATCAACAATATCATGATGCCGTTGCGTACGAAGCTCAAAACCGGTGATTCTGTTGAAATTATCACATCCGAACACGCCAAACCCAATCCCGCGTGGTTGAATTTCGCCGTGTCAGGCAGGGCGCGCAGTGCCATACGCCAATATATTAAAAACCTTAACCGGCACGATGCGGTCGTTTTGGGAGAGAGCCTCTTACAAAAAGCCCTGTCCAGTTTGCTGCCCAAAGATGTCCTGCTTTCAGACGGCATCAAGGAAAAATATCTTGCCGATCTCAACGACAAGCAGACATCGTTTGAAGAAGTGCTGTACAACGTAGGGATGGGGCATACCCTGCCTGTTTATGTCGCCATGCACATTGCTGAGTTGGCAGGGGAGCATTTCGGCAGCGAGGTCAGGCTCAGTTCCATTAAAGTCGATGGTCAGGAAAGCGGGCATATTCATTTTGCAGAGTGCTGCCACCCTGTTCCCGGCGATTCCATCCGTTTGCTGTTGGTTAAGGGAAAAGGCATGATTATCCATAGGGATAGCTGCCCGACGTTGTTGAAGTCCGATCCCGAACAGCAGCTGGATGCAGACTGGGAAAATATGAATGGGCAGAACTACCGTGTCGGGCTTCAAGTCCAATCGGAAGACAGCCACGGCCTGTTGGCATTAATGGCGCAAGCGATTTCCGATTCCGGTGCGGACATCGAGTCGGTCGAAACACCGTCTAAATCCCAGTCGGGAACGGAAGGTTTTGTCGAATTCAAATTCTTATTGAAAGTCAAGAATTTGGATCAGTTGAATCAGATTATTCAAAATCTGCATAGTATTCCATATATCCGCAAAGTCATCAGAAGTTGAAGCAGGTAAAACGGGTTGCCTTTTGATTAACAGGCAACCCGTTTTATGGTTTATCCGTTCAATTGCTTATTTGTTCAAATATACGGCAAGCCTTTCAACAATCTGCATCGCCGCTTCATCTTTACTTGTTTCGGGAAAAGATAGTTCCCCGTCGTCCCCGATAATGGTAATCCGGTTGGTCGGTTTGCCCATCGCGATTGAAACATCATTGGCAACTATCACCGGTATTTTTTTCTTAATACGTTTTTCTCGCGCATATGCCATTACATTCTCCGTTTCAGCGGCAAAACCGATGCAGAACGGCGGGTTCGGCAATGAGGCAATAGAAGCCAAAATATCGGGGTTCTCATCCAATTCGATGGATAATGGTTTGGCATTTTTATCTTTTTTGAATTTTTGCGTACTCCTGTTTTTAACCTTATAGTCTGAGACGGCGGCAACAGAAATAAAAGCATCTTGTTTGTCGATTAAACGATGCACTGCACGATGCATATCTTCAGCACTGACGGTTTGAACCCTATTGGATATACCGAAAGGCAGTTCGGTTTGAAGTTGCCCGTAAATCAGGCTGACTTCCGCACCGGCGGCACGACACGCCCGCGCCAAAGCTACGCCCATTTTCCCGCTGGAAATATTTGTGATGCCCCTGACAGGGTCAATGGCTTCAAATGTCGCACCTGCGGTAATCAAGATTTTCTTGTCCCTTAAAATTTTCGGTGTCCACAAGTCTGGAAGCAAATCCAGCAATTCGGCAGGTTCCGGCATCCTTCCCATACCATTTTCTCCGCAAGCCTGTTCGCCCAAGCCCGGCATATAGACAGTAATGCCGTCTGAAACCAGTTGTGCGATATTCCGTTGGTTGGCAGGGTTGAGCCACATTTCCACATTCATCGCGGGAGCGATGGCAAGAGGACATTTCCGTGCGGCTGCCAGATTGGTCAGTAGATTATCTGCCACGCCGTTACAGATTTTTGCCACGGTATTCATACTTGCCGGCGCAATCAGAAAAACATCCGCATTCCGGGTCAGGTTGATATGTTCCATGCCGTTTGAACCGTTGCTGCCGTGCGTGTCGGTCAGAACGGGATTGCCGCTCAAAGCCTGAAAAGTCAGCGGAGAAACAAATTCAGTTGCCGAGCGGCTCATAACCACCGTAACCGAATGCCCCTGTTTTTTCAGCAGTCGCACCAACTCGCAAGACTTATACGCCGCAATACTGCCCGTTACACCTAAAAGAATATGTTTACCCATTTTGACAATTTCTAATTACGAAGAAAAAAACAGCAGCCATTCTATAACAAAGTACGGATACATTAGTTACCGTTTTGGATACAAAATGCCGTCTGAGTCCCCGAGTTTCAGACGGCATATTCACAAAGGCGCACTAGTCAGAGGAGGGGGAGGAAGGGATTGTTGGAGGTGGTGCAGCGTTTGGCGAAAATAAAAAAACCTTATCCGACAGCGACATGACGAATTT
>NZ_KV815377.1:0-20352 GCF_001814225.1 Neisseria sp. HMSC070F02
TACCCGAAACCTCAAAAAAACCGAAACCGAACGGATCGGATTACCGCTTTCGCGTTTCAAAGTTACGGCGTTATCGGAAAAACAGAAAATCAAAGCTGCAAGAATTTATTTAAAACAACCGAATTTCAACGGATCGGATTCTCGCCTGTAGGGAATGACGGCGGAAGGTTTTTTGTCTTTTCTGACAGATGTCCGCAATCTGAAATCCTGACCGTGGGAACGACGGTATAGTGGATTAACAAAAACCAGTACGGCGTTGGCTCGCCTTAGCTCAAAGAGAACGATTCTCTAAGGTGCTGAAGCACCAAGTGAGTCGGTTCCGTACCATTTGTACTGTCTGCGGCTTTGTCGCCTTGTCCTGATTTTTGTTAATCCACTATATAAGTATTTCTATTTCAATCCAATATAAAATGCCGTCCGAACGATGTTCGGACGGCATTTTTAATGCTTCAAATCAGTTGGTGCCGACTTTGATTTTCTGCCACAGGCTGACAGACAGTTTTTTCGCATCCGTACTCATTTGCGGCATCACAAAACCGTCTTTCATATCCTGCTCGTTCGGGAAGATGGAACGGGTGTTTACCAGTTCGGCAGGCATTTTTTCGCGCGCCGGTTTGCTGGCGGGGGCGAAGGTTACGGCGATGCCGTTTTTCGCCGCGATTTCGGGGTCGAGCGTGTAGTTGATGTATTTGTGGGCATTGGCGACGTTTTTCGCATCGGCCGGAATCAGCCAAGATTCAATCCAGAAGCCCATGCCTTTCGGATTCAACACTTCGATGCCGACGTTGTTTTTCACTTCTTCGGAACGTGCTTTCGCCAAGTTCAAATCGCCGCCGTTGCCTGCCGCCAGGCAGATGTCGCCGCGCGCCAGCTCGTCGATGATGGACGGGCTGAAACGTTTGACATCCGGACGGATAGACTTCAACACTTCCGCCGCCGCCTTCAAATCTTCAGGATTCGAGCCTTTGGGGTCTTTGCCCAAGTAGTTCAGCAAAATCGGGAACATTTCGCTCGGGGTGTCCCACAGGGCGATGCCGCAGGATTTCAGCTTGTGGGTGTATTCGGGTTTGAACAGCAAATCCCAGCCGTTTTCGGGCAGCTTGCCGCCCAAAAGCTCTTTGCCTTTCGCCGTAATCGCAATCGTGTTCACGCCGGAGAAATAGGGGACGGCATACTGGTTGCCCGGGTCGGCGGTTTCCAGCATTTTCAAGAGTTCGGGATCGATGTTTTTATAGTTGGGAATCAGGTCTTTGTTGACTTTTTGATACGCGCCCGCCTCGATTTGGCGCGGTAGGAAGGCGATGCCCGGCACAACCAAATCGTAACCGGATTTGCCGGTCAGCATTTTGGCTTCCAGCGTTTCATTGTTTTCGTACAAGTCGTAAGTCAGCTTCAGATTATTGGCTTTTTTAAAGTCTTCGACCGTACTCTCGTCAACATAGTTCGACCAGTTGTAGATGTTCAGAGTATCGGTGGCAGCGGCTTCGGCATTGGCAGCAGACGCAGCGTCTGCTTGAGGTTGCACGGCGTTTTTTTCGCTGCCGCCGCAGGCTGCCAAAGACAGCGCGGCCAAAACGGCTAATACGGATTTTTTCATACGGGCAGATTCCTGATGAAAGAGGTTGGAAAAAAAAGAAAACCCCGCGCCCCATAAACACCCCGGCGCAAGGTTTGGGCATTGTAAAGTAAATTTGTGCAAACTCAAAGCGATATTGACCTGATTTTCCTAAAAAATTACCTTGTTTTCAAAAGAGGGAGAAAACGTCCGCACGATTTTGCCGTTTTTTTGCGCTGTCAGGGTGTCCGACGGGCGGATAGAGAGAAAAGGCTTGCATATAATGTAAACCCCCTTTAAAATTGCGCGTTTACAGAATTTATTTTTCTTTCAGGAGATTCCAATATGGCAAACAGCGCACAAGCACGCAAACGTGCCCGCCAGTCCGTCAAACAACGCGCCCACAACGCTAGCCTGCGTACCGCATTCCGCACTGCAGTGAAAAAAGTATTGAAAGCAGTCGAAGCAGGCGATAAAGCTGCCGCACAAGCGGTTTACCAAGAGTCCGTCAAAGTCATCGACCGCATCGCCGACAAGGGCGTGTTCCACAAAAACAAAGCGGCACGCCACAAAAGCCGTCTGTCTGCAAAAGTAAAAGCACTGGCTTGATTTTTGCAAAACCGCCAAGGCGGTTGATACGCGATAAGCGGAAAACCCTGAAGCCCGACGGTTTCGGGGTTTTCTGTATTGCGGGGGCAAAATCCCGAAATGGCGGAAAGGGTGCGGTTTTTATCCGAATCCGCTATAAAATGCCGTTTGAAAACCAATATGCCGACAATGGGGGCGGAGATGAATACACGGAATATGCGCTATATTCTTTTGACAGGACTGTTGCCGACGGTATCCGCTTTTGGAGAGACCGCGCTGCAATGCGCCGCTTTGACGGACAATGTTACGCGTTTGGCGTGTTACGACAGGATTTTTGCGGCACAGCTTCCGTCTTCGGCAGGGCAGGAAGGGCAGGAGTCGAAAGCCGTACTCAATCTGACGGAAACCGTCCGCAGCAGCCTGGATAAGGGCGAGGCGGTCATTGTTGTTGAAAAAGGCGGGGATGCGCTTCCTGCCGACAGTGCGGGCGAAACCGCCGACATCTATACGCCTTTGAGCCTGATGTACGACTTGGACAAAAACGATTTGCGCGGGCTGTTGGGCGTACGCGAACACAATCCGATGTACCTTATGCCGCTCTGGTACAACAATTCGCCCAACTATGCCCCGGGTTCGCCGACGCGCGGTACGACTGTACAGGAAAAATTCGGACAGCAGAAACGTGCGGAAACCAAATTGCAGGTTTCGTTCAAAAGCAAAATTGCCGAAGATTTGTTTAAAACCCGCGCGGATCTGTGGTTCGGCTACACCCAAAGATCCGATTGGCAGATTTACAACCAAGGCAGGAAATCCGCGCCGTTCCGCAATACGGATTACAAACCTGAAATTTTCCTGACCCAGCCTGTGAAGGCGGATTTGCCGTTCGGCGGCAGGCTGCGTATGCTCGGTGCGGGTTTTGTCCACCAGTCCAACGGACAGAGCCGTCCCGAATCGCGTTCGTGGAACAGGATTTACGCCATGGCAGGCATGGAATGGGGCAAATTGACGGTGATTCCGCGCGTGTGGGTGCGTGCGTTCGATCAGAGCGGCGATAAAAACGACAATCCCGATATTGCCGACTATATGGGGTATGGCGACGTGAAGCTGCAGTACCGCCTGAACGACAGGCAGAATGTGTATTCCGTATTGCGCTACAACCCCAAAACGGGCTACGGCGCGATTGAAGCCGCCTACACGTTTCCGATTAAGGGCAAACTCAAAGGCGTGGTACGCGGATTCCACGGTTACGGCGAGAGCCTGATCGACTACAACCACAAGCAGAACGGTATCGGTATCGGGTTGATGTTCAACGACTTGGACGGCATCTGAACCGCGTGTTCAGACGGTATATCAAGTTGCCGTGCCGTCTGAAGCCGCTGGCGGTTTGGCGGGGCGGGATAAAAATTTCGTTTGAATCCGGGCAAACGCGTATAATGTGCGGTTTGTACGGACTTTGTCGGAATCAAGCAAGATGACGGAACCTGAGGCCGAAGGCGGTAAAGCTGCCAAGGCGTTAAAAAAATATCTGATTACGGGCATTTTGGTCTGGCTGCCGATTGCGGTAACGGTTTGGGTGGTTTCCTATATCGTTTCCGCGTCCGATCAGCTCGTCAACCTGCTGCCGAAGCAATGGCGGCCGCAATATGTTTTGGGCTTCAATATCCCGGGGCTGGGCGTTATCGTTGCCATTGCTGTATTGTTTGTAACCGGATTGTTTGCCGCAAACGTATTGGGCCGGCAGATTCTTGCCGCGTGGGACAGCCTGTTGGGGCGGATTCCAGTTGTGAAGTCCATCTATTCGAGTGTGAAAAAAGTATCCGAATCGCTGCTGTCCGACAGCAGCCGTTCGTTTAAAACACCAGTACTCGTGCCGTTTCCCCAATCGGGTATTTGGACAATCGCATTCGTGTCCGGTCAGGTGTCGAATGCGGTTAAGGCCGCATTGCCGAAGGACGGCGATTATCTTTCCGTGTATGTTCCGACCACGCCGAATCCGACCGGCGGTTACTATATTATGGTAAAGAAAAGCGATGTGCGCGAACTCGATATGAGCGTGGACGAAGCATTGAAATATGTGATTTCGCTGGGTATGGTCATCCCTGACGACCTGCCCGTCAAAACATTGGCAGGACCTATGCCGTCTGAAAAGGCGGATTTGCCCGAACAACAATAAAGCCGCCGTTCAGACGGCATTTTCTGTTTTCAGTTTAAATCAATAAAAGGTGAATTTATGCGTACCAACTATTGCGGCCTGATCAGCGAGCAATACTTAGACCAAACCGTAACCGTCAAAGGCTGGGTACACCGCCGACGCGACCACGGCGGTGTGATTTTTATCGACCTGCGCGACCGCGAAGGCATCGTCCAAGTCGTGATTGACCCCGACACTCCGGAAGCGTTTGCTGCTGCCGATTCCGCCCGCAACGAATACGTTTTGAGCATTACCGGCCGCGTACGCAACCGTCCCGAAGGTACAACCAACGACAAAATGATTTCCGGCAAAATCGAAATTCTTGCCAAAGAAATCGAAGTATTAAACGCCGCCGCTACGCCTCCGTTCCAAATCGACGATGAAAACATCAGCGAAAACGTTCGCCTGACCAACCGCGTTATCGACCTGCGCCGTCCGGTGATGCAGCGCAACCTGCGCCTGCGTTACCAAGTGGCTATGGGCGTTCGCCGCTACTTGGACGCGCAAGGTTTCATCGACATTGAAACCCCGATGCTGACCCGCTCCACGCCTGAAGGCGCGCGCGACTACCTCGTGCCGAGCCGCGTTCATCCGGGCGAGTTTTTCGCGCTACCGCAATCGCCGCAATTATTCAAACAACTGTTGATGGTGGCGGGTTTCGACCGTTACTACCAAATCACCAAGTGCTTCCGCGACGAAGACCTGCGTGCCGACCGTCAGCCTGAATTTACCCAAATCGACTTGGAAACCTCGTTCTTAAACGAGGATGAAATCATGGACATCACCGAAGGTATGGCGAAACAAGTCTTCAAAGACGCGCTGGGCGTGGACTTGGGCGACTTCCCACGCATGCCTTACTCTGAAGCCATGTTCTACTACGGCTCTGACAAACCGGACATGCGTATCAACTTGAAATTCACCGAGTTGACCGACCTGATGAAAACGGAAGAATTCAAAGTCTTCCGTGGCGCGGCAGATATGAAAGGCGGCCGCGTAGTCGCTCTGCGTGTACCGAACGGCGCGAAATTCAGCCGCAAAGAAATCGACGAATACACCAAATTTGTCGGCATCTACGGTGCGAAAGGTCTGGCATACATCAAAGTAAATGATGTGGGCAACCTCTCCAACGGCGAAGACAGCGGCCTGCAATCTCCAATCGTAAAATTCCTGTCTGAGAATGCCCTGAAGGAAATCATCGCGCGTACCGGCGCACAAAACGGCGATATTATCTTCTTCGGTGCAGACAAAACCAAAGTCGTAAACGAAGCCATCGGCGCATTGCGTATCAAAGTCGGCTTGGAACACGGCGCGGAAAACGGCTATTTCACAGACGAATGGAAACCTTTGTGGGTTGTCGACTTCCCAATGTTCGAATACGACGAAGAAGCCGACCGCTACGTTGCCGTACACCATCCGTTTACTGCGCCAAAAGAAGGTCATGAAGACCTGATGGTTTCCGACCCGGCAAATTGTTTGGCACGCGCCTACGATATGGTATTGAACGGCTGGGAAATCGGCGGCGGCTCTATCCGTATCCACCGCGCAGACGTGCAAGAGAAAGTGTTTGCCGCGCTGAAAATCAGCCCTGAAGAGCAACAAGAGAAATTCGGCTTCCTCTTGGACAACCTGAAATTCGGTGCGCCTCCTCACGGCGGCCTTGCATTCGGCCTCGACCGTCTGGTAACGCTGATGACCGGAGCCGAATCCATCCGCGACGTGATTGCCTTCCCGAAAACACAACGTGCTCAATGCCTGCTGACCAACGCGCCCAACAGCGTGGACGACAAGCAGTTGCGCGAATTGAGCTTGCGCCTGCGTCAAAAGGCGGCTGAAACCAAAGAAGCATAAGGAAAACAGAGCCATTTGACGGCTCTGTTTTTTTCAGACGGCATTTACGCTTCTTAACTTCCCTCTAATTCAAACCTAATTTTGCTGTGTTTTAATGGCAGCATTGAAAAACACATCTTATTCAATCAACCGATTAAGAAAGGACTGAAAATGAAAAAACTGTTATTGGCCGCCGTTGTTTCCCTGAGTGCCGCAACCGCATTTGCCGGCGATTCTGCCGAGCGTCAGATTTACGGCGATCCCCATTTTGAACAAAACCGCACAAAAGCCGTAAAAATGTTGGAGCAGCGCGGTTATCAGGTTCACGATGTCGATGCCGACGACCATTGGGGTAAGCCTGTGCTGGAAGTGGAAGCCTATAAAGACGGCCGCGAATACGACATCGTGTTGTCTTACCCCGACCTGAAAATCATCAAAGAGCAGCTCGATCGCTGACTCCTTTGATGGAAAGATGAACCAAAATGCCGTCTGAAGCGTTCAGACGGCATTTTGCCTGTTCCTCATCAGGTATGAGGCAGGCTTTTCTTATTAAAAAAATGACATTTCACGCTGATTTGTTATAATCATTCCTTTTCAACACGACAGACGGAGCAGGTTTATTATGCCTATCCTTACCATCCGTGAAGTGTGCAACATTAATCATTGGGGCATAGGTTATTATGATGTTGACGATTTCGGCGAAATCATCGTCCGCCCCAATCCCTCGCAACACAATCAAACTGTTTCACTGCAAAAACTGACTGAAGCCGTGCAACAAAAACATCAGGCGCGCCTGCCTGTTTTGTTTTGTTTTCCGCAAATCCTCGAACACCGCCTCCGCGACATTAACCGCGCCTTTCAGACGGCACGGGAAGAGTGCGGCTATAAGGGCGGTTATTGTTTGGTTTACCCTATCAAGGTCAACCAACACCGCCGCGTCATCGAATCGCTTATGTCAAGCGGACAACCGCATGGTTTGGAGGCCGGTTCTAAAGCCGAACTGATGGCGGTTTTGGCACACGCCGGCACCCGGCAAACATTAATCGTCTGCAACGGCTATAAAGACCGTGAATATATCCGTTTCGCCTTGATGGGCGAAAAACTGGGGCATCAGGTTTATTTGGTGATTGAGAAGCTGTCCGAAATACAAATGGTATTGGAAGAGGCGGAAAAACTCGGCATCAAGCCCCGTTTGGGTGTGCGCGCCAGACTGGCTTCCCAAGGTTCGGGAAAATGGCAGTCTTCGGGTGGGGAAAAATCAAAATTCGGCTTGTCGGCTTCCCAAGTTTTGCAACTGGTCGATATTTTGAAACAAAAAAACAGGCTGGATTGCCTGCAGCTTTTGCATTTCCATTTGGGCTCGCAGCTTGGGAACATCCGTGATGTTGCCACAGGTGTACACGAATCGGCTCGGTTTTATGTTGAGTTGCACAAACTGGGGGTAAATATCCGCTGTTTTGATGTAGGCGGCGGGCTTGGCGTGGATTACGAAGGAAACCGCACACAATCGGATTGTTCCGTTAATTACAGCCTCAACGAATATGCCGCCACAGTCGTATGGGGCATCAGTCAGGCTTGTCTCGAACACGGGCTGCCGCATCCGACAATCATTACCGAGAGCGGGCGCGGCATTACCGCACATCACGCCGTTTTGGTTGCCAATGTTATAGGCGTTGAACGTTACAAACCGCGCCGGCTGGATGCGCCATCGCCCGAAGCACCGCGTGTGTTGCACAGTATGTGGGAAACTTGGACGGATATTTCCGCCTCGCGGGAAAAACGTTCCTTACGCAGCTGGATACACGAAGGGCAGTTTGATCTTGCCGATGTGCATAATCAGTATAATGTCGGGCTGTTGAGTTTGGCGCAACGTGCGTGGGCGGAGCAACTGTATTTAAATATCTGTCATGAAGTCGGCGAATTGTTTAATGAAAAACACCGGTCTCACCGAACCATTATTGACGAATTGCAAGAACGTTTTGCCGATAAGCTGTATGTCAATTTCTCACTCTTCCAATCTTTGCCCGATGCTTGGGGCATAGATCAACTTTTCCCTGTTTGTCCCATTACCGGTTTGAATGAACCGATTGCGCGCCGCGCCGTGTTGTTGGACATTACCTGCGATTCAGACGGTACGATTGACCACTACATCGACGGCGACGGCATCGCCGGTACGATGCCTATGCCTGATTATCCCGAAGAAGAGCCGCCGCTTTTAGGCTTTTTTATGGTGGGAGCATATCAGGAAATACTCGGCAATATGCACAATCTTTTCGGCGACACTGCCACTGCCGATGTTGTTGTAGGGGAAGACGGACAATTTACCGTCATCGATTACGATGAAGGAAACACCGTTGCCGATATGCTCGAATACGTTTATCAAGATCCGAAAGAGCTGATGAAACGCTATCGCGAACAAATCGAACATTCAGACCTTCCTGCCTCGCAGGCTATGTCTTTCTTAAAAGAACTCGAAGCGGGGCTTAATGGTTATACCTATTTGGAAGACGAATAGACGCATCAAGGCATCGGATATGTCGTCTGAAGCCCGATTTTCTTACTCAAACACCAATCATCACGACCGATTGAAACCAATTACAAGGAATCATTACGATGCAATACAGCACACTGGCAGGACAAACCGACAACTCCCTCGTTTCCAATAATTTCGGGTTTTTGCGCCTGCCGCTTAATTTTATGCCGTATGAAAGTCATGCCGATTGGGTTATTACCGGCGTGCCTTATGATATGGCGGTTTCAGGGCGTTCCGGCGCGCGTTTCGGTCCTGAAGCCATCCGGCGCGCCTCCGTCAACCTCGCTTGGGAGCACCGCAGGTTTCCATGGACATTTGATGTGCGCGAACGCCTGAACATTATTGATTGCGGCGACTTGGTTTTTTCTTTTGGCGACAGCAGGGATTTTGTCGAAAAAATGGAAGCGCACGCCGGCAAATTACTTTCTTCCGGCAAACGCTGTTTGAGTTTGGGCGGCGACCATTTCATTACCCTACCGTTGTTGCGCGCCCACGCCCGCTATTTCGGCAAACTCGCACTGATTCATTTTGACGCGCACACCGACACCTACGACAACGGCAGCGAATACGACCACGGTACGATGTTCTATACCGCCCCCAAGGAAGGCCTCATCGACCCGTCCCGTTCCGTACAAATCGGCATACGCACCGAACACAGTAAAAAATTGCCTTTTACTGTGTTGACCGCCCCCCAAGTCAATGAAGACAGTGTTGAAGAGACCGTCCGTAAAATCAAAGAAACCGTCGGCAATATGCCCGTTTACCTGACTTTCGACATAGACTGCCTCGACCCGTCGTTCGCCCCCGGGACCGGTACGCCCGTATGCGGCGGCTTGAGCAGCGACAGGGCATTAAAAATCCTACGTGGGCTGACGGATCTCGACATCGTCGGTATGGATGTTGTAGAAGTTGCCCCCTCTTACGACCAATCCGACATTACCGCTTTGGCCGGCGCCACAATTGCCTTGGAAATGCTTTACCTTCAAGGTGCGAAAAAGGACTGAACGTCCGGCATCCCCCGGGTTTTCGCCGTGCCGTTCAAACGGCGTATTCAGTCTAATGAAAATTCAAATACTGAAACAAAAGTTGCCCGGAGCCGCATATCGGAAAGACGGTGAAATATCTAAATATATCTTATAAAACAATTAGTTAAATATTATTTTTCCGATTTTTCGGGACGGTCTTTTTTACGGAGGTCAATATGATGAAATTGGGTTTCAAACCGATACCCCTCGCCATTGCCGCAGTATTGTGCGCCCTGGTTTTGGCACTGCCCGTACCCGACGGGGTCAAGCCTCAGGCTTGGACGCTGCTGGCCATGTTTGTCGGCGTGATTGCCGCCATTATCGGCAAGGCCATGCCGTTGGGCGCGCTGTCGATTATTGCCGTCGGGTTGGTCGCAGTAACCGGCGTAACCGCCGACAAACCGGGCGCGGCGATGAGCGATGCGTTGAGTGCGTTCGCCAATCCGTTGATTTGGCTGATTGCCATCGCAGTTATGATTTCGCGCGGTTTGCTCAAAACAGGGCTGGGGATGCGTATCGGATATTTGTTTATCGCCGTTTTTGGAAGAAAAACGCTGGGCATCGGTTACAGTCTCGCTCTTTCCGAACTGCTGCTGGCTCCCGTTACCCCTTCCAATACCGCGCGCGGCGGCGGCATTATACATCCGATTATGCAGTCGATTGCCGGCAGTTACGGCTCCAATCCCGCAAAAGGCACAGAAGGCAAGATGGGTAAATATTTGGCTTTGGTCAACTATCATTCCAATCCCATTTCGTCGGCTATGTTTATTACTGCAACTGCCCCCAACCCTTTAATCGTCAACTTGATTGCCGAAAATTTAGGCAGTAGTTTCCGTCTTTCTTGGGGGGTGTGGGCGTGGGCAATGGCTGTTCCCGGCGTTATCGCCTTTTTCGTTATGCCTTTGATTTTATATTTTTTGTATCCGCCTGAAATTAAAGAAACGCCCAATGCCGTTCAATTTGCCAAAGACCGTCTGAGGGAGATGGGTAAAATGTCGGCAGACGAAATCATTATGGCGGTCATTTTCGGTATCTTGCTGCTGTTGTGGGCAGATGTTCCCGCCCTTATTACCGGCAATCACGCTTTTAGTATCAACGCCACCGCCACCGCATTTATCGGATTAAGCCTGCTTTTGCTTTCCGGTGTATTGACTTGGGACGATGTTTTGAAAGAAAAAAGTGCGTGGGATACGATTATTTGGTTTGGCGCATTGATTATGATGGCCGCATTTTTAAATAAACTCGGACTGATTAAATGGTTCTCCGGAGTGTTGGCGGAAAGTGTCGGCGGTTTGGGCGTTAGCGGCACGGCTGCGGGCGTAATCCTCGTGCTTGCTTATATGTATGCGCATTATATGTTTGCCAGTACTACTGCACATATTACCGCTATGTTCGGCGCATTTCTCGCTGCTGCCGTTTCACTGAATGCACCGGCGATGCCGACCGCGCTGATGATGGCGGCCGCATCCAACATTATGATGACCCTCACTCATTATGCGACCGGTACTTCGCCTGTGATTTTCGGTTCGGGCTACACCACAATGGGAGAATGGTGGAAGGCGGGTTTTATCATGAGCGTAGTCAATTTTCTGATTTTTTTCGTTATCGGCAGCATTTGGTGGAAAGTTCTGGGGTATTGGTAAGGGAAAAATAAAATAAATTTCCAATCTGTGTTTATTTGATTGGGCGACTATTATCGTGAAATATGCCGTCTAAAGCCTTCAGATGGCATATTTGTGCGCTTGAATGTTGCAGAAAGCGGCAGGCGGCGGTGTAGGAAAAGCCAAACAAAAACCAAACCGCCTATCAACTTCTGATAAACATAAGCATTAAATAATCAGAAGGTTATTCAATTACCTAAACGCAAATTTCCCTGCCGTATCACATCTATTGAAAATAATACATCAACCGGCTCGGAAGCTGCCTGATCAGGTGTTTCTACTTGCGGCGATGAATCGGCAGCCGGTTCGGTATAGGCAGTTGGCGTGCCGTCGGATTGGGTATTTAAATGCGGTTGTGCCTCGGGCGTGTGTACATCAGGCACTTCGGGCGTGCGTGTCTCGGATATTTCGGCAGAGTTGGTTTCCTCAGTTTGTTCAATGACTTCAGCTTGGCGGTATGAGGAAGAACCCTGTATCCACGCCAGCGATTTGAGCGGCATCTTCATCTTGCCGTTTTTGCCGCAGGTCAGGCAGACGGCCGATCCGGTGCGGTCTTTGAGTACAGCATCGACTTTCTCGGGCGCGATGGTTTTACCCTGTGTTTTTGCCCATTGCGCAATACTTTTTTTCAGAGAGGCGATGTCAAGGTTGTTCTTACCGTAAGGGTCGCGGAAGGCGGCAAGCCACAGGTTGCGATCCGCATCTTCATTGAGACCCGCCATTTGATAGATGACGGAGGCGGGCGAGCCGCTGGCGATGGTTTTGGCAAACTCGAGCGCGTCGGGCGATTTCATGCGGACGCAGCCGTGACTCCGAACCCCGGGGACGCTGGCCGGCGCATTGGTCCCGTGTATGCCCAAACCGAGTTTGGGGTCGCCTAAGCGGACAAAAACCGGCCCCAAAGGGTTGTCCGGGCCGGCGGCTATGATTTTTACGCCGTCGCCGCGTTCTTTCTGTATGGATTTGGGGATGTACCAAACAGGGTTATAGGCTTTCGCACCGATTTTATGTTCGCCTAGATTGGTTTGCGTCATCGCCCGACCTACTGCAACGGGATAAACCTTGGTCAGTTTGCCGTCGGTGTAGAGGAACAGGCGTTGCTGAGGGATGTTAATGAAGACATGTTGACCTTGTGCGACGGGGGAGACATCGGGAATGACGGTGTTTGCGTATGAAAAACCGCTTATCAATAGTGCAGCAGTGCGGCAGATTGTTTTATTCATATCAAAATATGGTGTGTGTCCGATAGGTTTTCGGCAAATCATACCTGAAACCGTACCAATTTGTGCGAAAATATGCGCTTCGGTACAGTGCGGACGGATTGGGTAATGGCAACGGAAACAAATGTCGCGGAAATTTCCGCCTTGGATTATGAAGGCAGGGGTGTGGCAAAGGTCGGCGGCAAAACGGTTTTTATTAAAAGGGCATTACTTGATTGTTTGATGCTGGGTTGGTTCAGGCTTTAACTCAGGAATATTTACATCATAATGAAGGTTTTTAAACAACAGCTTGAACAACTCGGCGCGCAAAACCAATATCGTTCGATTCCGGATTTGATTCATCAAGGGCGGTATATTACGCGGGAAAACTGCAAAATGCTGAATATGTCGTCTAATGATTATTTGGGTTTGGCATCAGATGAAAACTTGCGCCGGTCTTTTTTGCAGCAATACGGCGGTAATTTTCCCTCTTTTACCAGTTCTTCATCGCGTTTATTAACGGGCAACTTTCCTATTTATACCGATTTGGAAGAGCTTGTCGCACAACGTTTCCAACGGGAAAGCGCGTTATTGTTCAATAGCGGCTATCACGCCAATATCGGCATTTTGCCTGCTTTGACGACGACGAAAAGTTTGATTTTGGCAGATAAATTTGTTCACGCCAGTATGATTGACGGCATCCGTTTGAGCCGGTGTGCGTTTTTCCGTTATCGTCATAATGATTATGAACATTTGAAAAATCTGCTTGAAAAAAACGTCGGAAAATTTGACCGCACTTTTATCGTTACCGAATCTGTTTTCAGTATGGACGGCGATGTGGCGGATTTGAAACAGCTTGTCCAATTAAAAAAACAGTTTCCCAATACTTATCTTTATGTGGATGAAGCCCACGCAATCGGTGTTTATGGGCAAAACGGATTGGGGATTGCCGAACGGGATAATTTGATTGCCGAGATTGATTTACTGGTCGGCACTTTCGGTAAAGCCTTAGCCTCGGTGGGGGCGTATGCCGTCTGCAACCAAGTATTGAAAGAATGTTTGATTAATCAAATGCGCCCATTGATTTTTTCAACCGCATTGCCGCCGTTTAATGTGGCTTGGACTTATTTTATTTTTGAACGATTGCCGCAATTCTCAAAAGAAAGAAGCCATCTTGAGCAGTTAAGTGCATTTTTACGGCGGGAAGTGGCGCATCGGACGCAAATAATGCCGAGCCAAACCTGTATCGTCCCCTATATTTTAGGCGGGAATGAAGCCGCCCTTGCCAAAGCGGAATATCTGCAAAGGCAGGGTTATTATTGCCTGCCCATCAGACCGCCGACAGTACCCAAAAACACATCCAGAATCCGCCTGTCTTTAACGGCAGATATGACAACGGATGAAGTGCGGCAGTTTGCGGTGTGCCTGTAAGGATATGATATGAAAACAAAATTTTACAATCATCAAGGCGGACATTTAATCCTGTATTTTGCAGGTTGGGGAATGCCGCCCGATGCTGTAAATCATTTGATTTTGCCGGAAAATCACGATTTATTGATTTGCTATGATTATCAAGATTTAAATTTGGATTTTGATTTTTCCGCCTATCGGCACATCCGTTTGGTGGCGTGGTCAATGGGCGTTTGGGCGGCAGAGAGGGCATTGCAAGGAATAAGATTAAAATCCGCAACGGCAGTGAATGGCACAGGTTTGCCTTGCGATGATAATTTCGGTATCCCTTGCACCGTTTTTAAAGGCACATTGGAGAACCTCACGGAAAACACCCGTTTAAAATTTGAACGCAGAATGTGTGGCGATAAAGCATCTTTTGAAGATTACCAACAATTTCCCGCACGCCCGTTTGGCGAAATTCATCAAGAACTTATCGCACTTTTTGCGATGATCGGGCAAGATAGACGTACAGATCTTATCCGCTGGACAAATGCCTTGGTCGGATCGGGCGATAAAATTTTTATGCCTGCCAATCAGCACCGATATTGGACACCGCGTTGCACCGTTCGGGAAATTGACGTCGGACATTACCTGTTTTCAAGATTCACCCATTGGTCGGCACTATGGAATCACTGACTGCCATAAATAAATCGCGCATTCGGCAGGCTTTCCAAAAAGCATTAAACGATTATGACCGGCACGCCTTAATCCAACAAAAAATGACGATTAATTTAATGACGCATTTGCAAGATTATTTGCCGGATATGCCATTGGAAAACGTGTTGGAATTGGGCTGCGGCTCAGGAATGTTGAGTGCCTTGCTGCAAAAACAGATTTCAGCGAATTATTGGTTATTTAATGATTTGTGCAATGTGCAGCCCCAACTGGCTGAAAAACTGCCGCAATCCTTTGATTTTTATTGCGGCGATGCGGAAAACTTTCCTTTTCAACGACAATTTGACTTAATCGCAAGCGCATCTGCCGTGCAATGGTTTCATCAACCCGACGCTTTTATCACCCATTGCAAAACAGGCTTGAAAACAAACGGATTATTGGCGGTTGCAACCTTTGGCAAAGACAATTTAAAAGAAGTCCGCCAAATTACAAATATAGGCTTAAATTACCCGACTTTATCCCAATGGCAGGCTTGGTTAGCCAAAGATTTTGAGCTTTTATGGTGTGAGGATTTTACGGTAATACTAGACTTTGATACGCCGTCAGATGTACTCAAACACCTTAAATATACAGGCGTAACAGCCACGAACCAAAAAAATTGGACAAGAAAAAATCTCAATGGATTTATTGGCGATTACTTGTCGGCGTTCGGTATGCCGTCGGGCAAAGTGCGCCTGACTTATCATCCGTTATTTTTTATCGCGCGCTACTCTGCGGCGGGCAGGCAATAAGGCAGCTTATGGGCAAAGTTATTTTTATATCGGGTATTGATACTGATGTGGGTAAAAGGTAATATGGCGAGGCTTGTGCAGAAGGCATATTGTTAAACGTTAAATTATGGTATGATTTAAAACTTACAAGTCTATTTCAGTAAATCGTTAATAATAAAAGCGGACAATGGCCGTTGCAGGCGGTCAGCTATCCGCTCGTTACGGTATCGGGAGTATCCTTTGGAAAACTCATTAATTATCGGTTTGGCACTGGCGGTATTGCTGATGCTTTTGGTTATGCGTGCGAAGCAGGGTAAGAAAACACCGAAGCGCAAATCCCAAGGTGTCGGCAATACGCAGGGGCAGACACCCGGAAGCAATGATTCGGACTGGGTCGATCAGATTGGACAATCGGTTTCAGACGGCACGCAACCCGACTGGTCTTGGAACGAAAGTGCCGAGACCGCATCCGCCGCCGTATCCGCGCAAGAAGTCGATCCGCTTACGGAGTATCAGGTTTATAAGCAATTCGGTTATCAGGGCAAGGCTGCCGAATCTTTGGCTGCCTATTTGGACGGCATTCCGGATGGTGAAGCGAAACCTGAAAACCTTATCCGCGAGCTGCTCGATATCAATCTCGAAGTGGGGGATGTCGATGTTTTGGCAGACAATCTGCAAAAATACGGCAAACTGATTCCTTCCGAACTTTTGGCAAAATATATCGAACAGGCATTACAGCGCGATTCAAACCATTTGCGTATCCGCGTCTTGGCGGAAGAAGGTTTGGGATGGGGTACTCAGGAGATTGAAAAACGTGCGGAAGGCGGTTCTGCGACGGCAGCTTCCGCATCGCCCCCGCCGGATGCCGGCGGTAAGGCTTATGAAGCCGAAGAAATCAAGCGCATCCCGATTGTGCGGGGCAAAAAAGACGTGTCCAGAATCAGTCAAGAGGAAATCGGTGCGATTGCCGGTTTGGTCCGTGCCGATCAAGGTGCGAAAATCCTTAAAGACAAAGTCAGCTATGAAACGGCATCGAAACAATACGACCGTGCCATCCAAACTTCCGAAAAACCTGCAAACCTGATTATCGATGCGTTGAAACTCGATTACCAATACGCGGACATAGACCGTTTTGCCGGACATTTGTGGAAACTTTACCAAACGTTGGGCAACTACGGCAGGCAGGTTAAAGAGCGGATGCTGGGGTGGGGGTACAGCCTGGGTTACCATGAAGTTTTCGATGATTTGGAAAAAGGGCCGAACGACCGGCAAATCAAAGACATCGGTATGGGGCACGGGTATCTGCCGAAAAATATACAGAAATTCAAATCGCAACATCGGGATTTGGTGCTTCAAGATTCTTCGTTGATCAACACCGGTTCGTCTCCGGCAGACGATGCGGTTAAGGAAGTAGAGTCGTTGCTGATGTATGGTCAGATTGAAGCGGCAATGGATGTGTTGGAGCAGGCGGTATTGAAATATCCCGACGAGTCCCAGCTTTATATTACGTTGATCGATATTTATGAACGTACTGAAGATTGGGATAGGTTGGGGCAGTTTTTAAGGGTATTGAGGGAACGTGCGGACAGGCTTCCTGAAGAGGTCGTTATGCTGATGAGCCGGCTGCTGCAGCGTATGAATCAAAATATTAAAAAAATAAAACGGTACGGAAAATAAAAATGGAAGTTCAACTGCCGAAAATTAAAACAGTACGCGTAATGTTGGCGGGGATGACGGCGCAGCAGGAATCCGTTTTCAAAATGGCATTCAAAATGCACAATACCACCCGTTATGAAACAGTATCCCCTTCAGACGGCAGTGCCGTGCCCGATTTGGTTTTGGCGGATACCGATGCCGAGGGCGGTTTTGAACTTTGGAAAGAGCTTGCCGAGCGTTATAAGGATATACCCGTCGCCGTCTGTTCGGAGAAAGTTCCCGATTCTGAAGTTCCCTACCTGCCCAAACCGATTCGGTTTGAAACATTGTTTCCTATGCTCCGCAAATTGTTGCAGGGCGAGAATGTTTATGGGAAATCGTTTATTGCACCCGCAGACCGGTCGGCGAAAAATAACGGGAATGTGCAGCGTACGGTTACGATACGCCAGTTTAACCCGAATAAAGGATTATTGGGGGCGTTGCGGTTTGCGGAAAAGAACAGGCAGGACATCGCTATCTTGCATGGAAATAAGCCGGTCCTTATTGTTTTCCCCTCGATACAACGGGTTTTGCTGACAGAAAGTGTGCAAAAACTCGAAGAATTGTGCAAAGACGAAAATTTGCAGGTCAGCTGCAAGACTGTTCCCGATAACCCGCAATGGCGCGAAAAGGCTAAAGTAGGCATTATGTCCTGTATGTGGCAGTTTTCCATTTGGACAGCGCAGGGCAGGTTGATTTATCCGATTTCTCCCGATACTCCGTTTACGTTGAAATCTTGGCCAAACCTGACCCGGTTGGCAAATGTGCCGGGGTCGATACGCTTGTCGGCATTTCTGACCAAGGCATCCGTCAACCTTAACGTGTTGTATAAAGTGATGCCTTTAAACCTCAATGATATTCTGAATTATCTTGCGGCAACCTATACAACCGGGTTTTTGTCGGTAGATTTAAAAACGGTTTCACAACAGGCATACTCCGATATGGCGGATAAAATAAATATCGGAGCCGATTCTGCCTCTGATAGTGAAATGATGAAAAAAGCGGAAAAAATCACAACATCATCCCAATCCCAGTCGCGCGGTCTTCTGCAAAGGCTGATGAAAAAACTGTTGGGCAGCTAAGAGGCGGAGAGATGAGAGAAAATAAAATTATTTTCACAGGACCTGTCGGCGTAGGGAAAACCACTGCCATTGCGGCTATTTCGGACGAAGCACTCGTTCAGACCGATGCTTCCGCATCCGATATGACTTTGGATAGGAAAAGGAATACGACAGTGGCGATGGACTACGGGGCCATCAGCTTGGATGAGGATACCAAAGTCCATTTATATGGTACGCCCGGTCAGGAACGGTTCAACTTTATGTGGGAAATCTTAAGCCAAGGCAGTATGGGTTTGGTCTTGCTTTTAGATAATGCCCGAACCAATCCGTTGAAAGATTTGGAATTCTTTTTACATTCGTTTCGAGGGCTGCTGGAGAAGGCACCCGTCGTTGTCGGTATTACCAAGATGGATATACGCTCTCAGCCCGGTATCGACGTGTATCACAAATATCTTGCAAAACATAATCTTAATGTTCCGGTTTTTGAAATTGATGCCCGTAAGGAAGATGACGTAAAACAATTGGTTAGCGCAATGTTATTTTCTATTGATCCGGGACTGGAGGTTTAATATGGAATCAACACTTTCACTACAAGCAAATTTATATCCCCGCCTGACTCCTGCCGGTGCATTTTATGCCGTATCCAGCGATGCCCCCAGTGCCGGTAAAACTTTGTTGCACAGCCTGTTGAAAGCGGATGCGGACGAAATGGTCAGCAGTGAGAAGCTGCTTACTTGGGCGGACACCGCCGACATCGATACCGCTTTGAACCTGTTGTACCGTTTGCAAAAACTCGAATTCCTCTATGGCGATGAAAACGGTCATTCAGACGGCATCAATTTGTCGGACGAGCAATTGCCGTTGCTGATGGAACAATTGTCCGGCAGCGGTAAGGCGTTATTGGTCGATCGGAACGGTCTGTATCTTGCCAACGCCAATTTCCATCATGAGGCGGCGGAAGAGTTGGGGTTGTTGGCGGCAGAAGTCGCACAGATGGAAAAGAAATACCGGCTGCTGATTAAGAACAACCTGTATATCAACAATAACGCTTGGGGCGTTTGCGATCCTTCCGGTCAGAGCGAATTGACATTTTTCCCATTGTATATCGGTTCAACCAAATTTATTTTGGTTATCGGCGGCATTCCCGATTTGGGCAAAGAGGCATTTGTTACTTTGGTAAGGATTTTATACCGCCGTTACAGCAACCGCGTGTAAAACTTGGGAGAGAGGAGGGGTTATGCAGCAATTATTGATTTCAATCCTTGAAGATTTAAACAATACATCTACGGATATTATCGCGTCTGCCGTTATCTCAACCGACGGATTGCCGATGGCGACAATGCTTCCTTCACATTTGAATTCGGACAGGGTAGGGGCGATTTCTGCCACTTTGCTTGCTTTGGGGAGTCGCTCGGTGCAGGAACTCGCCTGCGGGGAATTGGAACAAGTGATGATTAAAGGAAAATCAGGCTATATCCTTTTAAGTCAGGCGGGTAAAGATGCCGTGTTGGTGCTGGTGGCAAAAGAAACTGGCAGACTTGGTTTAATCCTATTGGATGCCAAACGTGCGGCAAGGCATATTGCGGAAGCCATATAACATATAAAGATTGCGGGCTTGCAGATAAAGTGCAATCGATTGTCAATTTATATTGACACGTTCGGTATTTCTGTTTTATTATTCGTGCTTATTCCCCGATAGCTCAGTCGGTAGAGCGACGGACTGTTAATCCGCAGGTCCCTGGTTCGAGCCCAGGTCGGGGAGCCAAATTTCAAAACCCTCTAAGTATTTTCTTAGAGGGTTTTGTTTTACCGGCGGTCAGAAACGCATTTTTGAGATGATTGTTTTGAGATGGAATAAAATCTTTGCAAAATTCCTTTCGTGATGGTTATGAAAAAATAGGGGCTGTCCTGGACAACTAGGATAAACTCGATTTTATAGTGGATTAACAAAAACCAGTACGGCATTGGCTCGCTTTAGCTCAAAGAGAACGATTCTCTAAGGTGCTGAAGCACCAAGTGAGTCGGTTCCGTACCATCTGTACTGTCTGCGGCTTCGTCGCCTTGTCCTGATTTAAATTTAATCCACTATAATACATATTTCCCTCAAGCGATGCGGCGACACCAACACCTGATTAAAACACAACCGGAGACCTTTGCAAAATTCCTTTCCCTCCCGACAG
>NZ_KV815378.1:0-1101 GCF_001814225.1 Neisseria sp. HMSC070F02
GCCCCATCCGTAGAGGCTGATAACAGTCATGAGGGGTATGGATACAGCGATGAAGCAGTGCGACAACATAGACAAGGGCAACCTTGATTCACACTACCATAACCGCTTGCTACCAAGGAAAACAAAATGAATTTGCCTATTCAAAAATTCATGATGCTGTTTGCAGCAGCAATATCGTTGCTGCAAATCCCCATTAGTCATGCGAACGGTTTGGATGCCCGTTTGCGCGATGATATGCAGGCAAAACACTACGAACCGGGTGGTAAATACCATCTGTTTGGTAATGCTCGCGGCAGTGTTAAAAATCGGGTTTACGCCGTCCAAACATTTGATGCAACTGCGGTCGGCCCCATACTGCCTATTACACACGAACGGACAGGATTTGAAGGTGTTATCGGCTATGAAACCCATTTTTCAGGACATGGACATGAAGTGCACAGTCCGTTCGATAATCATGATTCAAGAAGCACTTCTGATTTCAGCGGCGGTGTAGACGGTGGTTTTACTGTTTACCAACTTCATCGGACAGGGTCGGAAATCCATCCGGAGGATGGATATGACGGACCGCAAGGCAGCGATTATCCGCCCCCCGGAGGAGCAAGGGATATATACAGCTATTATGTCAAAGGAACTTCAACAAAAACAAAGAGTAATATTGTTCCCCGAGCCCCATTTTCAGACCGTTGGCTAAAAGAAAATGCCGGTGCCGCCTCTGGTTTTTTCAGCCGTGCTGATGAAGCAGGAAAACTGATATGGGAAAGCGACCCCAATAAAAATTGGTGGGCTAACCGTATGGATGATATTCGCGGCATCGTCCAAGGTGCGGTTAATCCTTTTTTAATGGGTTTTCAAGGAGTAGGGATTGGGGCAATTACAGACAGTGCAGTAAGCCCGGTCACAGATACAGCCGCGCAGCAGACTCTACAAGGTATTAATCATTTAGGAAATTTAAGTCCCGAAGCACAACTTGCGGCTGCAACCGCATTACAAGACAGTGCTTTTGCGGTAAAAGACGGTATCAATTCCGCCAGACAATGGGCTGATGCCCATCCGAATATAACTGCAACAGCCCAAACTGCCCTTGCCGTAGCAGAGGCCGCA
>NZ_KV815379.1:0-13916 GCF_001814225.1 Neisseria sp. HMSC070F02
TTCACGGGAATGACGAAAGGTGGCGGGAATGACGAAAGGTTGCGGTAATCATGGGAATGGCGAAGTTTCAGACGGCATCGTCCACCCTCCGCCGTCATTCCCGCGCAGGCGGGAATCCAGGCCTTTGGGCGACGGCAATATTCAAAGATTATCCGAAAGTTTGAGGTTCTAGATTCCCGTTTTCACGGGAATGACGAAAGGTTGTGGGAATCCAGACCTTTGGGCGGCGGCAATATTCAAAGATTATCCGAAAGTTTGAGGTTCTAGATTCCCGTTTTCATGGGAATGACGGAATGTTGCGGGAATCATGGGAATGGCGGAATGTTTCGGTAATCACGGGAATGGCGAAGTTTCAGACGGCATTGCAGGTATCCGAACCCATGTAAAAAAGAGGTTCTGCGGAACAGAACCTCTTTTTGCCGCCGTCGGTTCAGCCTTGCCGGGTTTCGACTTGGATCATTTCTTCGGCAGGGACGGTTGCGGCTTCAGACGGCTTGGGCTGTTCGGAACGGCGCAAACCGCGTCCGGCTTGGACTTCGGGTTGTGCCGCCCATGCCTTCAATGCGGCAGGGTCGGTTTCGATCAGGACGAGTCCGCCGGTTTGTGCGGTTTCCCGTGCCTGTTCCGCCGCAGCCGTAAAGGTTGCGTTTTCAGACGGCATTTCCTGTGCTTCGGCTTTCGGTGTCGCGCCTTCGGGCAGGATGGCGGCGGTGGCACGGCGGATTTTTTCCGCCGCATCATAAACCGGTGCGTCGCCGTTTGAAACGGCGGGAGATGCTGTCGGAAGATCCCTTTCTGCAACCGGATCGGCAATGCTGACGGTAATCGGCGCGTTTGCGTCGGTTTCGCCGAAAACGTGCGCGGCGGCGGAACGGACTTTGTCGGCGGTGTCGTGAATATTCAGGTACTGCTCGATTTTGGCGGCAGACGGAATATTGCGTTTTTTGCCGTTTTGACGGCGGTCGCGCTGATTGTTGCGCTCGCGGCGTTCTTTGGCATCTCGGCTGTCGCGTTCGCGGCGGTTGCGTTCGGATTTGGGCTTGCTGCCTTTGTCTTCTGCGGTATGCGGTTCGGACGGCGTGTTTTCCGCTGTCTGAACGGTTGTTTCGGCAACGGTGGCGGTTTCCGGCGCGGTTTGGCCGCGTTCGCTGCGGCTGCCGTTGCGGCGGCGTTTTCCGGTTTGCACTTCGGTTTCGGACGGTGCGGCATCTGCAACGGTTGCGGCAGGCTGTATGTTGCGGTCTTGGATTTCCGCTTCGTCGGCGCGTCCGGCGGCACGGTCGCCGCGTTCGTTGCGGCGGCGGTTGCCGTTGTTGCGCGTTTCGGCTTTGTCGGCACGCGCTTCCTGTCCGGCAGTTTTGCCTGCCACTTCGCGGACTTCTACTTTGCTGCCTTCGCGTTTGCTGCGGCGCGGGTTTTGGCGGCGGTTGTTGGCGCGGCTGCCGCTGCGGTTTGCCGTGCTGCGTTTTTCGGAGGTTTCGGCAGCGGGCGCGGCTTGGGTTTCGCTGCCGCCGAAAATGCGTTTGAGCCAAGCTTTGAAGCTGTCCCACCAAGAGGTTTTTTTCTCGGGGGCGGCAGTCGGGGCGGGGCTGGTGTGGCGCACGCCTTTGACGGCGGGTTCGGGACGGGCGGCTTTGGCTTTTTCGCCGCCGAACGGTTTGGCGGATTCGTCTTCTTCAGGCTCGGCGACGCGTTTGTAGCTCGGTTCGCCGTCTTCTTCTACGTCGTCGGTGCGGATGCGGTTGATTTCGTAGTGCGGATTTTCGAGGTGGATGTTCGGAATCAGGACGACGTTGACATCCAAACGCTCTTCCATCGCAAACAGCTCGGCGCGTTTTTCGTTCAGCAGGAAGGTGGCGACATCGACGGGCACTTGGGCGCGCACTTCTCCGGTGTTGTCCTTCATCGCTTCTTCTTGAATGATGCGTAAAACGTGCAGGGCGGTGGATTCGATGCCCCGAATCACGCCGGTGCCGGCGCAGCGCGGACAGGCGACGTGGCTGCTTTCGCCCAAAGCCGGTTTCAAACGTTGGCGGCTCAATTCTAAAAGTCCGAAACGGGAGAGTTTGCCCATCTGTACGCGGGCGCGGTCTTTTTTGAGCGCGTCGCGCAGGACGTTTTCCACATCGCGCTGGTGTTTGGGGTTTTCCATGTCGATGAAGTCGATGACGACCAAGCCGCCCAAGTCGCGCAGGCGCATTTGTCGGGCGACTTCTTCGGCGGCCTCCATATTGGTTTTGAACGCAGTGTCTTCAATGTCAGATCCGCGTGTGGCACGTGCAGAGTTAACGTCGATGGAGACGAGGGCTTCGGTATGGTCGATGACGATCGCGCCGCCGGAGGGCAGGCTGACGCTGCGCGAAAACGCGCTTTCGATTTGGTGTTCGATTTGGAAGCGGGAAAACAGCGGCGTGTGGTCTTCGTAGAGTTTCAGACGGCCTATATTGCCCGGCATGACGTAGCTCATGAACTCGGCAACTTGGTCGTAAACTTCTTGATTGTCCACCAGAATTTCGCCGATGTCGGGGCGGAAATAGTCGCGGATGGCGCGGATGAGCAGCGAGCTTTCCATAAAGAGCAGGTAAGGGTCGTGATGCGCTTTTCCTGCTTCTTCAATCGCCTGCCAGAGTTGTTTGAGATAGTTCAAATCCCATTCCAACTCTTCCGCGCTGCGGCCGATGCCGGCGGTACGGGCGATGATGCTCATGCCGTTCGGAATGTCGAGTTCCGCCATGGCGGCTTTCAACTCTTGACGCTCTTCACCTTCGATACGGCGGGATACGCCGCCGCCGCGCGGGTTGTTCGGCATCAATACCAGATAGCGTCCGGCGAGGCTGATGAAGGTGGTCAGCGCCGCGCCTTTGTTGCCGCGCTCGTCTTTTTCGACTTGGACGATGACTTCCATGCCTTCTTTGAGCACGTCTTGGATGCGCGCGCGTCCGCCTTCGTAGTCTTGGAAGTATGAGCGGGAGACTTCTTTAAACGGCAAGAAGCCGTGGCGGTCGGTTCCGTAATCCACGAAACACGCTTCCAGCGACGGCTCGATGCGGGTAATGATGCCTTTGTAGATATTGCCTTTGCGCTGTTCTTTGCCCAGCGTTTCGATGTCCAAATCCAGCAGGTTTTGTCCGTCGACGATGGCAACGCGCAGCTCTTCGGCCTGCGTTGCGTTGAATAACATTCTTTTCATGATCACCTCGTGGACGGGCGGCATTCGGGCGCGCCGGTCCGGTTCGGCATTCCGTAAGGCTGGGTTTTCCGATGTTTTCGGATAAAACCGGTAATCAGTTTTTGAGTTGAAAATCCGCAGGGATGCACGTTCCGGAGAACCGTGTGCGGAAGGGTCGGATACAGAAGGCTATAAAGATCGATGCGGCGGTTTGTCTGCCGCGTTCCGAACGCTGCGGTCGGAAAAATGGGGGCCGGCTTCTTCTTGTTATCGTGATGCCTGTGTTTTGGGCGGTTTGCGTTTGGGACTTGGGGCCCGGCTGCCGTCTTACTTCCGCGCCGAAACGGCAAAATCAATTCAAACTTGATTACGTTCTGCGCCTGCCGGCTGGGAACAGGCGCAGGGAAAATGCTTTGCGGAGTGCGTTTTTAATATAAAATTCCGTTTTAAAGTAAACCGTTTCAGGGGGGCGCGGCGGGCGCGCTTTTTGCTGAAACGGATGTTCGGATTATAGATGAAAACGCACGAAATAAGCAAAGATTCGGTCAGCTTGATAGGGGTTGCCGAACATGAGGCGGGTCAACGCCTTGATAACTATCTGATAAAAATCCTCAAGGGTGTTCCCAAGAGCCATATCCACCGCATTATCCGCGCCGGCGAGGTGCGGTTGAACAAGAAACGCTGCAAACCCGACAGCCGTATTGCGGAGGGGGATACGGTGCGGATTCCGCCTGTGCGCGTGGCGGAGAAGGAAATGCCGTCTGAAAGGCGTGCCGCCGTACCGGCGCGTGCGTTTGACGTTGTTTACGAAGACGATGCGCTTTTGGTCATCGACAAACCGTCCGGCGTTGCCGTCCACGGCGGCAGCGGCGTGAGTTTCGGCGTTATCGAACAGTTGCGCCGCGCCCGTCCGGAGGCGAAGTATTTGGAGTTGGTTCATCGTTTGGACAAGGATACGAGCGGCTTGTTGATGGTGGCGAAGAAACGCAGCGCGCTCGTCAAACTTCACGAAGCCATCCGTAACGACCACCCCAAAAAAATCTACCTTGCGCTGGGGGTGGGCAAACTGCCGGACGACAATTTCCATGTCAAACTGCCCCTGTTCAAATATACCGGCGCACAAGGCGAAAAGATGGTACGCGTCAGCGAGGACGGGCAGTCGGCGCACACGGTGTTCCGTGTGTTAAGCCGTTTTTCAGACGGCATTTTGCACGGTGTCGGGCTGTCGCACCTGACTTTGGTGCGGGCAACGCTGAAAACGGGTCGTACGCACCAAATCCGCGTCCACCTGCAATCTCAAGGCTGTCCGATTGCGGGCGACGAACGCTACGGCGATTATCAGGCGAACCGTCGTTTGCAGAAGTTGGGTTTGAAGCGGATGTTTTTGCACGCGTCCGAGCTGCACTTGAACCATCCGCTCACGGGCGAGCCGCTGGTGTTGAAGGCGGAGCTGCCGCCGGACTTGGCACAGTTTGCGGTGATGTTGGAAAACGGGACGAAAATGTGAACCCCGATGCCGTCTGAAGCCTTCAGACGGCATCGGGACGTGAAAGTATGTGGGGACAGACGAATATGGTTGATAAAAAAAGCCCTTTGATTGCCGTCAGTGTCGGCGAAGCGTCGGGCGACCTGTTGGGGGCGCACCTGATACGCGCCATCCGCAAGCGTTGTCCGCAGGCGCGTTTTGTCGGTATCGGCGGCGAACTGATGAAGGCGGAAGGTTTCGAGAGCCTTTATGATCAGGAGCGGCTGGCGGTGCGCGGCTTTGTCGAAGTGGTCAGGCGGCTGCCGGAAATTTTACGGATACGCAGGGGGCTGGTACGGGATTTGCTGTCGTTGAAACCTGATGTCTTTGTCGGTATCGATGCGCCCGATTTTAATTTGGGTGTGGCGGAAAAGCTGAAACGGTCGGGGATTCCGACCGTGCATTATGTCAGCCCGTCGGTGTGGGCGTGGCGGCGGGAACGTGTGGGCAAAATCGTGCATCAGGTCAACCGCGTGTTGTGCCTGTTCCCGATGGAGCCGCAGCTTTATCTCGATGCGGGCGGACGTGCGGAGTTTGTCGGTCATCCGATGGCGCAGCTTATGCCCTTGGAAGACGACCGTGAAACGGCGCGGCAAACTTTGGGCGTGGATGCCGGCATCCCCGTATTCGCCCTGCTGCCCGGCAGCCGCGTCAGCGAAATCGACTATATGGCGCCGGTGTTTTTTCAGACGGCATTATTGTTGTTGGAACGCTATCCTGCCGCATGCTTCCTGCTGCCTGCCGCAACGGAGGCGACGAAGCGGCGTTTGGCGGAAGTTTTGCAGCGGCCGGAGTTTGCCGGATTGCCGCTGACGGTAATCGACAGACAGTCTGAAACAGTGTGCAGGGCGGCGGATGCGGTGCTGGTAACGAGCGGTACGGCGACTTTGGAGGTGGCGTTGTGCAAGCGTCCGATGGTCATCAGCTACAAGATTTCGCCGCTGACTTATGCTTATGTGAAACGCAAAATCAAAGTGCCGCATGTCGGCCTGCCGAATATCCTGTTGGGTAAGGAGGCTGTGCCGGAATTATTGCAATCTGAAGCAAAACCGGAAAAACTGGCGGCGGCGTTGGCGGACTGGTACGAACACCCCGATAAGGTTGCCGCGCTGCAACAGGATTTCAGGGCGTTGCACCTGCTGTTGAAAAAAGATACGGCGGATTTGGCCGCGCGCGCGGTTTTGGAAGAGGCGGGATGTTGAGCGGTTAATGGATTATTTTCCCGAAGCAGCACGTATTACAAAAAAAGGGGGAGAAATTGTGATTAATGGCACATCAAACAATAAGTATTTAAGAGGAATTCCAAATGAAGCAGAACTGGCTCGAGTGGGATTAAGGTTAAAATATAATGGTCTGTTAAAGGAAGAGTTTAAACAACTGAAATTTCATAAGAGTAGTAGAACCAACTTGGACTCAAAAAATCTTAAACTCATTGTTTTTGAAAAGGTAAAATAATATGACAACTTATACCATTCCAAAAAAAGATTATCAATTTCTGTATATATATGAGGGCACTCTATTAAACTATACTTTGAAAAACGATGAATTCCATATCATCGTCAATTGTGTGGATTATCCGGATTTACCTCAAGAAATCCCTATGCCTAATTATTCAGACTGGGTAAAAATTAAATTCAAGCAGTTCAGCTATTTGAAATTTGTCTATGGATACGCCACAAAAAACCGAGATAAAGATATCGATAATACATTGGAACTTGGCGAATTAAAGCAGGATGATGAAATCTTGGATTATGGAGGTGCGCTGGAAGTGATAGGCGGTAGGTATGATTTTCCGACTGCTTTTAGGATAGATATAGTTTGCCGGGAAATAGAGTTAGAATTTTTAGATCAGGAGGGTTTCAATTAAACGAGCCGTAGCTTGTTATGCCGCGCAGGCAACTTTATCGTATTTCCTTTTCGGTTGAAACCCCGCCACTCGGACATCTGTCCTTCGGGGCGGTAGAATCAGACTTTATTTGGGAGGGGCGTAATCCCTTGCAAATCAGGACGACACATAGGGCGACGCTTTATGTATCGTCCCGTGTGTTGAAACATATGCCGATACGGAGCCTGTCGGCAAAATGCCGTCTGAACAATATCTTTTCAGACGGCATTTTGTATGGGGGTTAACGGTTGTTCAGCCCGAGTACGTCCTGCATATCGTACAAACCCGTTTTGCCGTTTACCCAAACTGCGGCGCGGACGGCGCCGGCGGCAAAGGTCATGCGGCTGCCGGCTTTGTGGGTGATTTCCACGCGCTCGCCGTCGGTGGCGAAGAGGGCGGTGTGGTCGCCGACGATGTCGCCTGCGCGGACGGTGGCAAAGCCGATGGTCGACGGATCGCGCGGACCGGTGTGGCCTTCGCGGCCGTAAACGGCGCATTGTTTGAGGTCTCTGCCGAGCGCGCCGGCGATGACTTCGCCCATGCGTAACGCGGTGCCGCTGGGGGCATCGACTTTGTGGCGGTGGTGGCCTTCAATGATTTCGATGTCGTAGCCTTCGTTTAATACGCGTGCGACGGTGTCGAGGATGTGGAAGGTGAGGTTGACGCCGACGCTGAAGTTGGCGGCGAAAACGATGCCTGTTTGTTCGGCGGCAGTGTGGATAGCGGCTTTGCCCGCATCGTCGAAGCCTGTTGTGCCGATGATGATGTTGACTTGTTTTTCAACGCATTTTTGCAGGTGTTTGAGGGTGGGCTCGGGGCGGGTGAAGTCGATGAGTACGTCGCTTTGTGCGAGAACGGCGTCAACGTCGTCTGAAATGGCGATGCCGGTTTTGAGTCCGACGGCGTAGCCTGCGTCCAGTCCGAGGGCTTCTGAGCCTGAGTGTTCGAGCGCGCCGGAAAGGACGGTGTCGGGATGGTTGTTGACGGCTTCAACCAATACGCGTCCCATACGGCCGTTTGCGCCGGCGATGGCGATTTTGAGCGGTGTCATGTGTGTTCCTTATGGTTTGTCTGTGTTTTGGCGGTCTTTGAGGGCTTCGGCAGCGTTTTGCAGGGCGTCGCCTTCGGTGCGGACGAGTACGCCGTTTTCAAAATAGACGGTCAGATTGCTGCGTTCTTTGATGATGCCGTTGCGGGAGGTGTTGAAGGTATAGTCCCAGCGGTCGGTGTGGAACGCGTCGCGCAACAGGGGGCTGCCGAGCAGGAGCAGGACTTGGTCTTTGGTCATACCGAGGCGGAGTGCGGCGGCGGCGCGGGGGTCGATTTCGTTGCCCTGTATGACTTTGAGCTTGTATGAGGGGAACAGCGAGGCGCGTTCGGCACTGCACGCGGCAAGGCCAAGGAGGGCGGAAAGGGCGAGGATGAGGGTTTTGTTCACGGAAATGCCTTTCTGTGCAAATCGGGATGGGTAGTGTAACACTGCTTGAATATTTTATAAAAGCGAACGATAATCATACGATTAAGCGGTATCCGCCCTGTCCGCGCATCGGCCGCCGGTGCGGTTTTACTATTGCAAACTGCTATGGTGCGATAGTGGGCAAACAGGCCGAAATTGCGTATTATAACGTCTATTGTTTTACAGGGGTATTGAATATTATGGAAAAATTCAACAATATTGCACAACTGAAAGACAGCGGTCTGAAGGTTACCGGCCCGCGTTTGAAGATTTTGGATTTGTTCGAGACGCATTCGGAAGAGCATTTGAGTGCGGAAGATGTGTACCGCATTTTGTTGGAAGAGGGTGTGGAAATCGGTGTGGCGACGATTTACCGTGTGCTGACCCAGTTTGAGCAGGCGGGTATTCTGCAACGCCATCATTTTGAAACGGGCAAGGCGGTTTATGAGTTGGACAAAGGCGACCACCATGACCACATCGTCTGCGTGAAGTGCGGCGAGGTAACGGAATTCCACAATCCCGAAATCGAAGCCCTGCAAGACAAAATCGCTGAGGAAAACGGCTACCGCATCGTCGATCACGCGCTTTATATGTACGGCGTGTGCAGCGACTGTCAGGCCAAGGGCAAACGTTAAATCCGGACGGTTTGTTGTTCAGACGGCATTCATGATTTTGGATGCCGTCTGTGTTTTTGGAGAACTGCCATGCGTATTCCGCTGCTTGCCCCTGACAATTATGCCTTTCCCGATCCTACCTATGCTTTGGCCCGGTGCGACGGGCTGGTCGGCGTGAGCGGCGATTTGGATGCGGGGCGGCTGCTCGAGGCGTATCGGAACGGCGTGTTTCCGTGGTTTTCTCGGGACGGTTGGTTTTTTTGGTATGCGGTCGGCCCGCGTGCGGTGATTGTTCCCGAACGTCTGCACGTTCCGCGCTCGCTGGCGAAAACGCTGCGCAACGGCAGCTATCGGGTTGCGGTCAACGGCTGTTTTGCGGAAGTGGTCGCGCATTGTGCGGCAGCGGCGCGCCCGAATCAGGACGGAACTTGGATTGCGCCCGAGTTTCAGACGGCATATTTGAAGCTGCACGAAATGGGACACGCGCATTCGTTCGAGTGCCATTATCCCGATGAAAGCGGTGAAACGAGGTTGGCGGGCGGCTTTTACGGCGTGCAAATCGGCAGGGTGTTTTACGGCGAATCGATGTTCGCATTACAACCGGATGCGTCGAAAATCGCGTTTGCCTGCGCCGTGCCGTTTTTGGCGGATTTGGGTGTGGAACTGATAGACTGCCAGCAGGACACGGAACATATGCGCCGTTTCGGTTCGGAGCTGCTGCCGTTTGCGGATTTTGCCGAACGTCTGCGGATGTTGAACGCCGTGCCGTTGAAAGAGGAAATCGGGCGGCGCGAAGTGGCGTGCAAGGGGCTTTGATGGCGGCTTATGCTCCGGTCAGGTTCAAATATGGTGGATTAAAATTGGAAATGGCGACAGCCGGGCAAAATCACTGCCAAAAAATGAAAAATGCCGTCTGGAACTTGAAAACATCGGGTTTCAGACGGCATTTTGTTTGACGGTTTATTGCTTATTTGAGCGGGCGCACTTCAAGTCCGAACATACGGCGTGCGGTGTTCAGCATTTGGCAGCTGAAGCCCCATTCGTTGTCATACCATGCGAAGACTTTAATCATGTTGCCGTCAACGACTTTGGTCAGTGTTGCGTCGAAGTGGCTGGCTTCGGTGGTGTGGTTGAAGTCCATGGAAACCAAGGGCAGGGTGTTGTAGCCTAAAACGCCTTTGAGCGCGCCTGCTTCCGAGGCGGCTTTCATCAGTGCGTTGATTTCTTCGATTGTCGTGTCGCGCGCGGCTTGGAAGTTCAAATCTACCAATGATACGTTGACGGTCGGCACGCGGATGGCAAGCCCGTCGAGTTTGTCTTTCAATTCGGGCAGTACCAGTCCGACGGCTTTTGCCGCGCCAGTTTTGGTCGGAATCATGTTTTCCACGCCGCTGCGGGCGCGGCGCAGGTCTTTGTGGCGCACGTCGGTAACGGTTTGGTCGTTGGTCAGCGCGTGGATGGTGGTCATCGCGCCTTTGACGATGCCGACGCTTTCGCTCAACACTTTGGCAACCGGCGAGAGGCAGTTGGTGGTGCAGGAAGCGTTGGAAACGACGGTCATGTCGGCGGTCAGGATGCTGTCGTTCACGCCGTACACGACGGTTGCATCGACATCGTCGCCGCCCGGTGCGGAAATGAGGACTTTTTTCGCGCCGCTTTCCAGATGAACTTTGGCTTTTTCTTTGCTGGTGAACGCGCCGGTGCATTCCATGACCAAATCGACACCGAGTTCTTTCCACGGCAGTTCGGCAGGGTTGCGGGTCGAGAAGAAGGGGATTTTGTCGCCGTTGACGATGAGGTTGCCGCCGTCGTGGGATACGTCGGCTTCAAAGCGTCCGTGCACGGTGTCGAATTTGGTGAGGTGGGCGTTGGTTTCAAGGCTGCCGCTGGCGTTGACGGCGACGATTTGGAGTTGGTCTTGAATCTGATAATCGTAGATGGCGCGCAAAACCTGGCGGCCGATGCGTCCGTAGCCGTTGATGGCGACTTTGATGCCCATGGTTTGTTCCTTTGTTGAGGGGTTGGGTAGATTTTCGGGGCGGATTATAGCAAATTTGTAGTGGCGTGTAATTAATATTTTATTGAAAACGGCGCGGCCGGAAGGGTGGGCGGTAAGATGCGGACGGCACGGGTGCGGCGGACGGAGAGCTTGATAAAATGCCGTCTGAAACGGTTTTCAGACGGCATATCAGGGAAGGGTCAGGAGGCGGTATTCTGTGCGGCTTCCTGTTTGGCTTTGTATTGTTTGAGATATTCGAGGGCGGCGGCTTTTTCGCTGTCGCTGCCGTATTTCATATCGCGTTGGGCGCGGCGCAACTCGGCGCGTTCGCGGGCTTCGGCTATCTGTTTCGCCTGATAGTCTTTGCGGTTGTCGGCGGCGGCGAGGCGGTCTTGTTGGGTTTGCGCTTTTGCCATGGCTTTGGCGATGAGGTCGGCAGGGTTAAACGCCGGTTTTTTCGGTGTGTCGGGTGTTTGCGGACGCGCGTTGCGGACGGCGGCTTCGCGTTCGGCAAGCATGGCCTTGCGTTCGTCGGCTTCGCGCTGTTTGCGTTCGTTGCGTTTGAGGTAGCGCGCACGCGCGTGTTCGGCGGCGGCAAAACGGCTGTCGGCGGACAGGCTGAAGCGGCGCGCGCGGGGCAGGACGGTGTCGGCAACGGGCTGCATATGGATGCAGTCGACGGGGCAGGGGGCGACGCAGAGTCCGCAGCCGGTGCATTCGTCGGCGATGACGGTGTGCATAAGTTTGCCCGCACCCATAATGGCATCGGCAGGGCAGGCGCGGATGCAGGCGGTGCAGCCGATACAGGCGGTTTCGTCTATCCGGGCGAGTGCTTTGGCTTGGGTTTTGGCAGGTGCGACAAGGGGTTTGCCGAGCAGGGCGGAAATGTCCCGAATGACGGCTTCTCCGCCCGGGGCGCAGAGGTTGTACGCTTCGCCTGTTGCGACTGCCTGTGCGTAGGGCAGGCAGCCGTCGTAGCCGCATTCGCGGCATTGGGTTTGGGGAAGCAGGCGGTCTATGGCGGCGGCTGTGGCGGTCATGTCGGTGTGCGGCTCAAAATCGAAAGGGCGTATTTTAGCAGAATTGTATGCCGCGCCCGTTTCGGATGGTGCGCGGTGTTTTGTTATAATACGGCGGCGTATGCCGTTTCAGACGGCATTTTTCTGTATTTTCCTGTTCGGACGGTCTATGAACGAATTTTCGCTTGCCCCTATTGTGGTTGTTTTGCTGGTGTCGGTCATTACGGTGATCCTGTGCCGCAAGTTCAACATTCCCTCCATGCTGGGCTACCTGCTGGTGGGCTTTTTGGCGGGGCCCGGTATGCTCAGCCTGATTCCGAAAAGCCATGCGACGGATTATTTGGGTGAAATCGGGATTGTGTTCCTGATGTTCAGCATTGGTTTGGAGTTCTCGCTGCCCAAGTTGAGGGCGATGAGGCGGCTGGTATTCGGGCTGGGCGGTTTGCAGGTCGGCGTTACGATGCTGTCGGTAATGGGCATACTGATGCTGACGGGCGTGCCGTTCAATTGGGCGTTTGCCGTGTCGGGCGCGTTGGCGATGTCGTCCACGGCGATTGTGAGCCGGATTTTGTCGGAAAAGACGGAATTGGGGCAGCCGCACGGTCAGATGGCGATGGGCGTGCTGCTGATGCAGGACATCGCCGTCGTGCCGCTGATGATTCTGATTCCCGCGCTGGCGGGCGGAGGGGACGGAAATATTTGGGCGGCCTTGGGTTTGGCGTTTGCAAAAATGCTGCTGACGCTGGGGCTGCTGTTTTTCGTCGGCAGCAAAATTATGTCGCGATGGTTCAGGATGGTGGCAAAACGCAAATCGTCCGAACTCTTTATGATCAATGTGCTGCTGGTAACCTTGGGTGTGGCTTATCTGACTGAGCTGGAAGGTTTGTCTATGGCGTTGGGCGCGTTTGTGGCGGGGATGCTGCTTTCGGAAACGGAATACCGTTTCCAAGTCGAAGACGACATCCGCCCGTTCCGCGATATTTTGCTCGGCTTTTTCTTTATCACGGTCGGCATGAAGCTGGACATTCAGGCATTGATCGGCGGCTGGCGGCAGGTATTGATGCTGTTGGCAATGCTGCTGGTGTTGAAGGCACTGGTTGTGTTTGCCATTGCCTTCAAAATGAAACATTCGGTCGGCGACAGCCTCAAAACGGCTTTGTATCTCGCACAAGGCGGCGAGTTCGGCTTCGTGATGCTGGCCATTGCCGGGCAGCTTGATATGGTTTCGCCAGAATGGGAACAGGCGGCGACGGCGGCGGTGCTGCTGTCGATGATTATCGCGCCCTTCCTCTTGGGCGGCAGCGATGCGCTGGTCGGGCGTTTGGTCAAGTCAAGCTGGGACATGAAGTCGCTCGATCTGCACAGTATGCTGGTAGAAACCATGAGCAAGTCCGACCATGTGCTGATTGTCGGCTTCGGCAGGGGCGGGCAGACGGTCGGACGCGTCCTTGCCCAAGAGGATATTCCGTATTTCGCGCTCGACTTGGACATTGCGCGGGTGCAGGTTGCCAGAAGTGCGGGCGAACCGGTGTCGTTCGGCGATGCGAAACGCAGGGAAGTATTGGAAGCCGCCGGTTTGGGGCGGGCGAAAATGGTGGTGCTGACGCTCAACAATATGCACGAAACGCAACACGTTTTAGACAATGTGCTGTCCATGTATCCCAATATGCCCGTATATGTGCGCGCCACCAACGACGATTATGTGAAAACGTTTACCGATATAGGTGCGGAAGAAGCCGTGTCGGACACCAAAGAAACCGGACTCGTGCTGGCAGGCTATGCGATGTTAGGCAACGGCGCGTCGTACCGGCACGTCTATCAGACGATGGCAAATATCCGCCACAGCCGTTATGCCGCGTTGGAGGGTTTGTTTGTCGGTAGTGATGATGAGGCAGGATTCGGCGAAAATGGCGAAACCGTCCGCCACGCCTTTCCTTTGGCTGCAGAAGCATACGCCGTCGGCAAAACAGTCGGCACGCTTCCGATGGCGGCTTACGGCATCAAACTCTTGTTCGTCCGCCGCCGCACAGGCCGGATTGAAAACCCGGATGCCTCGTTTACATTGGAAGGCGGTGACGTGTTGGTGGTCGCAGGCAAAAAAGAAGAAATTATCTCTTTTGAAAACTGGAGTTTGCAGGGAATATAAATGAAATGCCGAAATAAGGCTTGCGCCATTTCCGGTTATTTGGTTTAATAACGCTTTCGCAAAATTCATGGGTGATTAGCTCAGTTGGTAGAGCGTCTGCCTT
>NZ_KV815379.1:14016-14677 GCF_001814225.1 Neisseria sp. HMSC070F02
GGGTCGCGGGTTCGAGCCCCGTCCGCCGCGCCAAGTTTCAAAATGCTGACTCTGTCGGTATTTTTTATACACGGGTGATTAGCTCAGTTGGTAGAGCGTCTGCCTTACAAGCAGAATGTCGGCGGTTCGACTCCGTCATCACCCACCAAGTTTTCTTTCATTGTTGCAAACAATGGATGCGCGGTGGTAGCTCAGTTGGTTAGAGTACCGGCCTGTCACGCCGGGGGTCGCGGGTTCGAGCCCCGTCCGCCGCGCCAAAAGTTAAGGAATACCAACCTCCGGTTGGTATTTTTTTGTTTGTATGCTTTGAAAAATGTTTGTTTCCGGATTTTGCCATTCCCATCCGGTTTTGCGCTGTACGATGTGTTTTAGCGCGGACTTGCTCAAAATCGGATGTGGTTCCGGTATTTGAGGCTTTGATTAGGGATGCGGACTTTCAATATATTTTTCTCAGCTACAACAACGAAGGCTTGATGTCTGTCGGGCAGGTAAGGGAGATTTTTGAGTGTTTCGGCAAATATAATTTGGTTCAAACGGAATACCGGCGTTTTAAGGCAGATAAGACAGAAAACCGTAATCATAAGGCAAATTCGATATTCGAATATCTGCATATTTTAGAAAAGACCTTTTATAGTGGATTAACAAAAACCAGTACAGCGTT
>NZ_KV815379.1:14777-22244 GCF_001814225.1 Neisseria sp. HMSC070F02
TTGTCCTGATTTTTGTTAATCCACTATAAAAATTCTTGCCGGATGCTGCAAACAACGCCGGTTTGCATTCCTGATGGCGGTGGTTTTCTTAGACGAACGCCCGAACACGCAGGAATGGATAGGCTTGGGGCTGGTTACGGCGGGCGTGTTGACGCTGGCACTGAAACGGTAAAGCCGCAAGAAATAAATGAAATGCCGTCTAAAAAACTGTTTTCAGACGGCATTTTCGTTTCTGTCCATCCTCAGCACTCGACCACGCGCACGGATACGGGGACGGCTTTTTTCCGGAGCGTGGCGGCGAGTCCGGCAAGCGAGGTTTCTTTGTAGGTCGCCTTCATATCCCGGCCGGTTTGCAGCATGGTTCGGATGACTTCGTCGAGCGAGACTTTTTTGTCCGTGCCGTCTTCCAAAAGCGCGAGCGTGCCGAGTTTGAGGGCTTTTTCGGCGGCGATGCCGTTGCGCTCGATGCAGGGGATTTGCACCAGTCCGCCGACGGGGTCGCAAGTCAGCCCCAAATGGTGTTCCATCGCCATTTCGGCGGCGTTTTCCACTTGTTTGGGCGTGCCGCCGATGACTTCGGCGTATGCGCCCGCCGCCATCGAACACGCTACGCCGACTTCGCCCTGACAGCCGACATCCGCACCGGAAATGGAGGCGTTGGTCTTGTAGAGGATGCCGATTGCGCCTGCGGTGAGCAGGAAGTTTTCGACGCGTTCCTGTGTGGCGTGCGGATTGAACTTGCGGAAATAGTGCAATACGGCGGGAATGATGCCTGCCGCGCCGTTGGTCGGTGCGGTAACGACGCGTCCGCCGGCGGCGTTTTCTTCGTTGACCGCCATGGCGTACACCATCGGCCAGAGCTGGGTGTTGACGATTTCGGTTTCGCGCAGGACTTTGAGCTTGGCGGCAAGCTGCGGGGCGCGGCGGCGGACGTTCAATCCGCCGGGCAGTTCGCCGTCCGCACCCAAGCCGCGTTTGATGCAGCCTTCCATAACCTCGGCAACGGCAGCGGCGCGGCGGCGGATTTCGGCTTCGCCGCATCCGGCAAGCGCGGCTTCGTTTGCCAACACGACTTCGGAGATGTCGAGCCGGTTCAGACGGCATCGGGCAAGCAGTTCGGCGCAACTGGTATAGGGATAGGGAACGGCTTTTTCCGTTTCCGCCTGCCGGTCAAAATCTTCTTCGGTAACGACAAAGCCGCCGCCGACCGAATAATAAACCTGTTCTTTCAAGACGATGCCGTCTGAAGCATAGGCGGTAAAACGCAGGCCGTTGGGGTGTTTGGGCAGCACTTGATTGCCGAGTATGTTCAGGTCGCGGTCGGGGATGAAGCGGATTTCTTGCCCGTTGAGCCGGAGGATGTGCTGCGTGCGGATGCGTTCGAGGCGTTCGGGAATGCCGACAAGCGGGATGTCGTGCGGCAGGCTGCCTTCCAAACCGAGCATCAGTGCGTCAAATGTACCGTGTCCGTATCCGGTCAGGGCGAGCGAGCCGTAAATGTCGATGACGATGCGAACAGCCTGTGCATCCAAACCTGCCGCAAAGGCGGCGGCTGCCTTCATCGGGCCGACCGTATGCGAACTGGAAGGCCCGATACCGATTTTGAAAATATCAAAAATGCTGACCATGGTTTTGCTCCGAAAGGCGGTTTCAGACGGTATGGCTTCCGTTTGACAAACCAAAAGGAGACGCGGCACGATGCCCGTCTCCTTTTTTAAAACGGCACTTATGCGTCGATATTTTGGGCAATCAGCGCGTTGTTTTCGATAAAGGCGCGGCGCGGTTCGACCTCGTCGCCCATCAGGGTAACGAATACTTCGTCGGCGGCAATGGCGTCTTCGATGCGCACTTTCAACAGACGGCGCACGGCGGGATCCATCGTGGTTTCCCACAGCTGCTCGGGGTTCATCTCGCCCAAGCCTTTGTATCGTTGGATGGACATACCTTTTTGGGCAACGCTCATCAAGATGTCCAAAGCGGTTTCAAAGCTGTCCGCGTCGTACCCGTTTTCGCCTTTGTAAAGCTTGGCACCCTCGCCGACCATGCCTTTGAGCGCGGCGGCGGTTTGGGTGAGGGTTTGGTAGGCTTTGCTGTTGAGGAACTTGGGTTCGATGTAGCTGACCATGACGTTGCCGTGCAGCTTGCGCGTGATTTTGATGAACCGGTGTCCTTCATGACCTTCGATGCGTTCGAGGGCGACTTCTTTTTCGTCAAGCAGACCGGAAAGTTCGGCAACGGCTTTATCGGCGTTTTCAGACGACGTCAAATCAATGGGCGACGCGTGTAGCATGGCGCGCAGGACGAGTTCGTCTACGAAGCGGCTTTCCTGTTCGATGACGGTTTTTGCCAACAGGAATTGTTTGGCGGTGTCGGCAAGTTCTGCGCCTTCGATGGTGCGGCCGTCTGAAACGATTTTGGCTTTTTCCAAGGCAAGACCGAGCAGCCATTGGTCTTTTTCCAACTCGTCCTTGAGGTAACGTTCCTGTTTGCCGTATTTCGCTTTATACAAAGGCGGCTGGGCGATATAGATGTAGCCGCGCTCGACCAGTTCGGGCATTTGGCGGTAGAAGAAGGTCAGGAGCAGGGTGCGGATGTGCGCGCCGTCCACGTCGGCATCGGTCATGATGATGATGCGGTGGTAGCGCAGCTTCTCGGCATTGAATTCTTCTTTGCCGATGCCCGCGCCCAACGCGGTAATCAAAGCGGCTACTTCCTGACTGGCGAGCATTTTTTCAAAGCGCGCTTTTTCGACGTTCAAAATCTTGCCCTTAAGCGGCAAAATCGCTTGGAATTTGCGGTCGCGCCCCTGCATGGCGGAACCGCCTGCAGAATCGCCCTCGACCAGATAAAGTTCTGACAATGCGGGGTCTTTTTCTTGGCAGTCGGCGAGTTTACCGGGTAGCCCCAAGCCGTCCATTACGCCTTTGCGGCGGGTGATTTCGCGGGCTTTGCGGGCGGCTTCGCGCGCGCGGGCGGCATCGACGATTTTGCCGGTGATGATTTTGGCTTCGTTCGGGTTTTCTTCAAGGAAGTCGGTCAGCGCTTGGTTGATGACTTCGTTGACAACGGGGCCGATTTCGCTGGAAACCAGTTTGTCTTTGGTTTGGGATGAGAATTTGGGGTCGGGCAGTTTGACGGACAACACGCAGGTCAAACCTTCGCGCATATCGTCGCCTGCTGTTTCCACTTTGGCTTTTTTGGCGACTTCGTTGGCTTCGATGTAGCTGTTGATGGTGCGTGTCATCACTTGGCGCAACGCGGTCAAGTGCGTACCGCCGTCGCGCTGAGGGATGTTGTTGGTGAAGCACTGCACGCTTTCTTGGTAGCTGTCGTTCCACTGCATCGCGCATTCGACGCTCATGCCGTCTTTCTCGCCGAACGCATAGAAGATTTTTTCGTGCAACGGCGTTTTTTTGCGGTTCATGTATTGCACGAAACCGGCCACGCCGCCGGAAAGGGCGAAGCTTTCGTGTTTGCCGTCGCGTTCGTCGGTCAATTCGATGTCCACGCCGTTGTTCAGGAAGGAAAGTTCGCGAATGCGTTTGGCGAGGATGTCGAAGCTGTATTCGACGTTGCCGAAAGTTTCCGTGCTGGCGAGGAAGCGTACGGTCGTGCCTTTCTTGTCGGAATCGCCGACAACTTTCAGCGGCTCTTCGGTTTCGCCGCGCACGAAGCGGACGAAGTGTTCTTTGCCGTCGCGGTAGATGGTCAGCGTAACCCAGTCGGACAGCGCGTTGACGACGGACACGCCCACGCCGTGCAGGCCGCCGGAGATTTTGTAGCTGTTGTTGTCGAATTTACCGCCCGCGTGCAAGACGGTCATGATGACTTCGGCGGCGGAGCGTCCTTCTTTCGGGTGGATGCCGGTGGGCATACCGCGCCCATTGTCGGCGACGCTGACGGAATGGTCGGCGTGGATGGTAACGGTGATTTTGTCGCAATGTCCGGCGAGTGCTTCGTCAATGGCGTTGTCCAATACTTCGAACACCATGTGGTGCAGGCCGCTGCCGTCCTGCGTGTCGCCGATGTACATACCGGGGCGTTTGCGTACCGCTTCCAAGCCTTCGAGCACCTGAATGCTGTCGGCGCCGTATTCTTCGTGTTTTTGTTCAGTCATATTTTTTGCCGGATTTTGAAAAGATTTTGCGATGCCGCCAAAACAAGTCCGCACCTTGTGGAAAAAGCGGGCGGGACGACATATATAATTGTGTATTATAGCCGATTTTGCCGCCTAATTCAGCGTTATCCGCATCAGTGTGCCGCCGGGAAAAGATGAAACGGTACGTTTGCCTCCGGCATCAGGTCGGGGATTGTCCCGTAAAGTGGCAAAAGCGTTTTTTTGCCACTAAAATCTACACCCTATACTTTTCGGACAGGGGCGCGGAAATGGAAATATGGAATATGTTGGACACTTGGCTCGGTGCCGTCCCGATACGTGCGGAGGCGGTCGAATCCGTGGCGGTGGTCGCGGCTTTGCTGCTGGCGCGCGCCCTTCTGTTGAATATCCACTTCAAACGGCATCCGGATTTCGGCATCGAAAGCAAGCGGCGGTTTTTGGTTGCCAGCCGCAATATAACGCTGCTTTTGGTGCTGTTTTCGCTGGCATTTATCTGGTCGGCGCAAATCCAAACGCTGGCTTTGTCGATGTTTGCGGTGGCGGCGGCGGTCGTCGTGGCGACGAAGGAACTGATTATGTGTCTGTCGGGCAGTATTTTAAGGTCTGCCACCCAGCAATACTCGGTCGGCGACTATATCGAAATCAACGGCCTGCGCGGGCGCGTGGTCGACATCAACCTGTTGAACACGCTGATGATGCAGGTCGGTCCGAACCCCTTGGTCGGACAGCTTGCGGGAACCACCGTTTCTTTCCCCAACAGCCTGTTGTTGAGCCACCCCGTGCGCCGCGACAATATTTTGGGCGACTATGTCATCCATACGGTCGAAATCCCCGTTCCCATCCATTTGGATTCGGATGAAGCCGTATGCCGTCTGAAAGCCGTACTCGAGCCCTTGTGCGCGCCCTACATCCCCGCCATCCAACGGCATTTGGAAAACGTGCAGGCGGAAAAACTGTTTATCACGCCCGCCGCCAGACCGCGCGTTACCCGCGTGCCGTACGATGACAAGGCATACCGCATCATCGTCCGCTTCGCCTCCCCCGTTTCAAAGCGGCTGGAAATCCAACAGGCGGTTATGGACGAATTTTTGCGCGTACAATACCGCCTGTTAAATTACCCCGCCGGCTCCGAAACACTTTAACTTTCCCCGACCGACCCCATTTCCGGCTTCAGACGGCATATTGCCGATATGCTGTCTGAAGCACAACACGCAAAGGAAACCCATCTTATGACTGACAACGCACTGCTCCATTTGGGCGAAGAACCCCGTTTTGATCAAATCAAAACCGAAGACATCAAACCCGCCCTGCAAACCGCCATCGCCGAAGCGCGCGAACAAATCGCCGCCATCAAAGCCCAAACGCACACCGGCTGGGCAAACACTGTCGAACCCCTGACCGGCATCACCGAACGCGTCGGCAGGATTTGGGGCGTGGTGTCGCACCTCAACTCCGTCGCCGACACGCCCGAACTGCGCGCCGTCTATAACGAACTGATGCCCGAAATCACCGTCTTCTTCACCGAAATCGGACAAGACATCGAGCTGTACAACCGCTTCAAAACCATCAAAAACTCCCCCGAGTTCGACACCCTCTCCCCCGCGCAAAAAACCAAACTCAACCACGATCTGCGCGATTTCGTCCTCAGCGGCGCGGAACTGCCGCCCGAACAGCAGGCAGAACTGGCAAAACTGCAAACCGAAGGCGCGCAACTTTCCGCCAAATTCTCCCAAAACGTCCTAGACGCGACCGACGCGTTCGGCATTTACTTTGACGATGCTGCACCGCTTGCCGGCATTCCCGAAGACGCGCTCGCCATGTTTGCCGCTGCCGCGCAAAGCGAAGGCAAAACAGGCTACAAAATCGGTTTGCAGATTCCGCACTACCTCGCCGTCATCCAATACGCCGACAACCGCGAACTGCGCGAACAAATCTACCGCGCCTACGTTACCCGCGCCAGCGAACTTTCAGACGGCGGCAAATTCGACAACACCGCCAACATCGACCGCACGCTCGCAAACGCCCTGCAAACCGCCAAACTGCTCGGCTTCAAAAACTACGCCGAATTGTCGCTGGCAACCAAAATGGCGGACACGCCCGAACAAGTTTTAAACTTCCTGCACGACCTCGCCCGCCGCGCCAAACCCTACGCCGAAAAAGACCTCGCCGAAGTCAAAGCCTTCGCCCGCGAAAGCCTGAACCTCGCCGATTTGCAACCGTGGGACTTGGGCTACGCCAGCGAAAAACTGCGCGAAGCCAAATACGCGTTCAGCGAAACCGAAGTCAAAAAATACTTCCCCGTCGGCAAAGTATTAAACGGACTGTTCGCCCAAATCAAAAAACTCTACGGCATCGGATTTACCGAAAAAACCGTCCCCGTCTGGCACAAAGACGTGCGCTATTTTGAATTGCAACAAAACGGCGAAACCATAGGCGGCGTCTATATGGACCTCTACGCCCGCGAAGGCAAACGCGGCGGCGCGTGGATGAACGACTACAAAGGTCGCCGCCGTTTTTCAGACGGCACGCTGCAACTGCCCACCGCCTACCTCGTCTGCAACTTCGCCCCACCCGTCGGCGGCAGGGAAGCCCGCCTGAGCCACGACGAAATCCTCATCCTCTTCCACGAAACCGGACACGGGCTGCACCACCTGCTTACCCAAGTGGACGAACTGGGCGTGTCCGGTATCAACGGCGTAGAATGGGACGCGGTCGAACTGCCCAGCCAGTTTATGGAAAATTTCGTTTGGGAATACAATGTATTGGCGCAAATGTCCACCCACGAAGAAACCGGCGAGCCCCTGCCGAAAGAACTCTTCGACAAAATGCTCGCCGCCAAAAACTTCCAACGCGGAATGTTCCTCGTCCGCCAGATGGAGTTCGCCCTCTTCGATATGATGATTTACAGCGAAGACGACGAAGGCCGTCTGAAAAACTGGCAACAGGTTTTAGACAGCGTGCGCAAAGAAGTCGCCGTCATCCAACCGCCCGAATACAACCGCTTCGCCTTGAGCTTCGGCCACATCTTCGCAGGCGGCTATTCCGCAGGCTATTACAGCTACGCGTGGGCGGAAGTATTGAGCGCGGACGCATACGCCGCCTTTGAAGAAAGCGACGATGTCGCCGCCACAGGCAAACGCTTTTGGCAGGAAATCCTCGCCGTCGGCGGATCGCGCAGCGCGGCAGAATCCTTCAAAGCCTTCCGCGGCCGCGAACCGAGCATAGACGCACTCTTGCGCCACAGCGGTTTCGACAACGCGGTCTGACGGCAGGGTTGAAGTAAAAAATATGGCGGATTCGATAGAAAAACATCCGCACCGTCATTCCCGCGCAGGCGGGAATCCAGACCG
>NZ_KV815380.1:0-12344 GCF_001814225.1 Neisseria sp. HMSC070F02
GACTGGATTCCCGCTTTCGCGGGAATGACGGCGGCGGGTTGCTGTTTTTTGTTTATAAATTTCTGTAACTTTGAATTTCAGCCATCTTCAATAAATTATAGTGGATTAACAAAAATCAGTACGGCGTTGCCTCGCCTTAGCTCAAAGAGAACGATTCTCTAAGGTGCTGAAGCACCAAGTGAGTCGGTTCCGTACCATCTGTACTTTCTGCGGCTTCGTCGCCTTGTCCTGATTTTTGTTAATCCACTATATTTTTGGGAATCTGTTTTACCCCAATATATAAAGCACCATATTAAGGCGGAGTTTCTTCCCCACTTTGAACCGAACCCGGAAAAGACACCGCCCAAGCCAATCCTGATGCTGCCCCGGCAGCCAACCATCAAGGAAACCCTAATGAACTTTGCTTTATCCGTCATCACATTTACCCTCGCCTCTTTCCTGCCCGTCCCGCCCGCCGAAGCCGCCGTCTTTACTTGGAAGGACGGCGGCGGCAACAGCTATTCGGATGTGCCGAAACAGCTTCATCCCGACCAGAGCCAAATCCTCAACCTGCGGACGCGCCAAACCAAACCGGCGGTCAAACCCGCCCAAGCCGACGCAGGGAAGCGCACAGACGGCGCGGCACAGGAAAACAATCCCGACACTGCCGAGAAAAACCGGCAGCTTGAGGAAGAAAAGAAAAGAATTGCCGAAACCGAACGGCAGAACAAAGAAGAAAACTGCCGGATTTCAAAAATGAACCTGAAAGCGGTGGGAAATTCAAATGCAAAAAACAAGGATGATTTGATTCGGAAATACAATAACGCCGTAAACAAATACTGCCGTTAATCGGCTCTAGCGCAAACCCCATGCCGTCTGAAACGGCACGGGGTTTGTTTATTTCTGCCAGTAGGTTTTGACGTTGACGAACTCGTACAGCCCGAATTCGGACAATTCGCGCCCGTAACCGGAATCTTTGACTCCGCCGAAAGGCAGGCGCAAATCGCTGCTGGTATGGCGGTTGATAAACACCGATCCCGCCTGTATTTTTTCGGCAAACCGCCAAGCGCGTTCGGTATCGGCGGTATAAATGCAGGCACCTAGCCCGAACGGGGAATCATTGGCAAGGGCGATGGCATGTTCTTCGTTTTCGGCGCGCAAAATCAGGGCGGCCGGCCCGAATACTTCTTCTCTCCAGACGCGGCAGGCAGGATTTACCCTGTCTAAAACCGTCGCGGGATAAAACCAGCCTCGCCCTTGTGGGATTTTTCCGCCGGTCAGGCATACCGCGCCGTTTGAAACGGCATCTTCAACCTGCCCGTGAACCCTGTCCCGCAAATCTTCGCGGTGCAGCGGTGCAAGCGTAGTATCGGGATGTTTGGGGTCGCCCATTTTCAATTTGGCGCATTCGGCAAGAAACAGCGTGATAAAACGATCGGCTGCGGCTTCGGTTACGATGATGCGTTTGGCGGCGTTGCACGATTGCCCCGCATCGCGGAAACGGGAATAACAGGCTTCTGCGGCGGCGCGTTCCAAATCGGCATCGGGCATCACGATAAAGGCGTTGCTGCCGCCGAGTTCCAAGACGGTTTTCTTGAGGTTTGCGCCCGCATGTGCCGCAAGGATGCGCCCCGTATGCGTCGAGCCGGTAAACGCCATCGCATCGGTATCTTCAACCGCCTTGAGCGTGCCCGCCTCATCCAGCCACACGCCTGCCAGAGGAATGCCGTCTGAAGCCAAATCGAACAGTGCCTGACTGACGCGTGCCACGCTGGGCGCGGGTTTGACGGCGCACGCGTTGCCCGCGCACATAGCGGGAACGGCGAAACGCAATACCTGCCAGACGGGATAGTTCCAAGGCATGACGGCAAACACCACGCCCAAAGGCTCGAAGCGCACCTGACTCAAACTCGCCTGCGTCGCGATGGTTTTGTGGGCAAGCAGTTCGGGGGCAAGGCGGGCGTAATAGCGTATCAGTTCGATAGACTTGCCGATTTCCGCACGGCATTCGTGCAAGCAGCGTCCGACTTCCTCACACACCATTTCCGCAAAACGCTCTTTCTCCGCCTCCAAACGGTCGGCAAATTTTTGCAGGCGCGCGGCACGTTCGGTTACGCCCAGTTGCGCGAACGCCCCGCCGCGCATTTTCAAATCCGCCAGCCGCCGTTCAAACTCCGCATAATCTTGAGCTGGACGGCGGTAAAGCGTTTCGCCCGTAAATACATTGACACTGTGAAACATCGAATCAACCTGCCAGTTGCGGGAATATCGTTTTCAGTCCCGACACAATAATCTCCACCGATACCGCCGCCAGCATCATACCCATAATGCGGTTTAAAATCGTCAGCCCCGTCGCGCCCAGCAGGCGGCTGACCTTCCCGGCAACGATTAAAATGGCATAACAAATCGCACTGACCACCAAACCGGCCGCGATAATCAACGCGATGTCGCCGTATGTTTTAGCCGCCGAAGCGTAAATAATCACGGTCGAAATACCGCCCGGGCCGATGGTGATCGGTATGGCGATGGGCACGACGGCAATCGCTCCGGCATTGCGGGCGGGGCGCGCCTGCCCCGTTTCCGGCTGCGCGCCGAGATTCTGCTTGGCGGGATTGTCGTTGCCGTTCATCATAGAAATGGCAATCAGCAACACCAAAATTCCGCCGCCGACCTGAAACGAACCGACGCTGATGCCCAAAACCTTCAGCAGCGTACCGCCGATCAGCGCAAATACCGCAATCACGGCAAACACGGCAACGGCGGCCGTCCGCGCGACCTTCCTGCGCTCCTTCGTGCTGTGCCCGTTGGTCAGGTCAAGGTAAAGCGACAACGCGCTAAACGGATTGATCAGCACCAAAAAAGCCACAATCAGCTTGCCGATTTCCATGCCCAATCCCATTATTTCCCCCTCCTTCAAACCCGTGCGGCAGGCATCCGATGCTGCAAATTGCCGCCGCAACGGATTTTTCCGTTATAATTAAAAATTCAAGCAATACGCCCCATCATACCCGAACGACGGTATCTTTACCATCAGACAAGGATGCTTTTCATGGCACTGACACTTGCCGACGTAGACAAAATCGCCCGACTCTCCCGACTGCACCTGACTGCGGCAGAAAAAGAAAAATCGCTTCAAGAATTAAACGACATTTTCACTATGGTCGAACAGATGCAAACCATTAACACAGACGGCATCGAACCGATGGCGCACCCGCACGAGGCCGCCCTGCGCCTGCGCGAAGACGAAGTAACCGAAACCGACCGCGCCGCCGAATATCAGGCGGGTGCTCCGGAAGTACGCAACCGTCTGTACATCGTACCGCAAGTTATCGAAGAATAATCCGAATATGCTTCAGACGGCATCAGCAATACCGCCCGAAGCCCTTTAAGGATGGAAGATTTATGACCCAATACACATTGAAACAGGCAAGCGTCCTGTTGCAGTCCAAACAGATTTCCGCCGTCGAACTGGCAAGCGCATACCTTGCCGCCATCGCCGAAAAAAATCCCGCCCTCAACGGCTATATCACCATCGACCAAGATAAAACCCTTGCAGAAGCCCGTGCCGCCGACGAACGTATCGCGCAGGGCAACGCCTCCGCGCTTACCGGCGTACCCGTCGCCTACAAGGATATTTTCTGCCAAACCGGCTGGCGCAGCGCGTGCGCTTCCAAAATGCTCGACAACTTCATCTCCCCCTACACCGCCACCGTCGTCCAAAACCTGCTCGACGAAGGTATGGTAACGCTCGGCCGCACCAATATGGATGAGTTCGCTATGGGTTCGACCAATGAAAACTCATTCTACGGTGCAGCCAAAAACCCATGGAATCTTGAGCACGTCCCCGGCGGTTCGTCAGGCGGTTCCGCCGCCGTCGTTGCCGCGCGCCTCGCCCCTGCCGCGCTCGGTTCGGACACCGGCGGCTCTATCCGCCAACCCGCATCGCACTGCGGCATTACCGGCATCAAACCCACATACGGCACGGTTTCCCGCTTCGGTATGGTCGCCTACGCCTCCAGCTTCGATCAAACCGGCCCGATGGCGCAAACTGCCGAAGACTGCGCGATTCTGTTAAACGCGATGGCAGGTTTCGACCCCAAAGACTCCACCAGCCTCGAGCGCGAAAAAGAAGACTACACCCGCGATTTGAACCAACCGCTCAAAGGTTTGAAAATCGGCCTGCCCAAAGAATATTTCGGCGAAGGCAACAGCGCCGATGTTCTGACGGCATTGCAAAACACCATTGATTTGCTGAAAGCCCAAGGCGCGGAATTGATTGAAGTTTCCCTGCCGCAAACCAAGCTGTCCATCCCCGCCTACTACGTCCTCGCCTCCGCAGAAGCCAGCACCAACCTTTCACGTTACGACGGCGTACGTTACGGACACCGTGCCGCCCAATTCGCCGATTTGGAAGAAATGTACGGCAAAACCCGCGCCGAAGGTTTCGGCAGCGAAGTCAAACGCCGCATCATGATCGGCACTTATGTACTGTCGCACGGCTACTACGATGCCTACTATCTCAAAGCCCAAAAACTGCGCCGCCTCGTTGCCGATGATTTTCAGACGGCATTTGCACGGTGCGACCTCATCCTCGCGCCGACCGCACCCACTGCAGCCCCAAAAATCGGAGCGGATGCTTCGCCGGTTGAAACCTACTTGAGCGATATCTACACCATCGCCGTCAACCTCGCCGGACTGCCCGCATTGACCCTGCCCGCAGGCTTCAGCGGCGGCGGACTGCCCGTCGGCGTTCAGCTTGTCGGCAACTACTTCGCCGAAGCCAAAATCCTCGGTGCGGCGCATCAAATCCAACTCAACAGCGATTGGCACGGCAAACGACCCGAATGAAGCAGAACCGCACCTTTACCTTCCCCGATTTTCGCACCGTTTACAGCTATGCGCCTTTATATCGGCTGCAACATTTAAAATACACATTGCGAAAATTTTTCGGAAAAAAAGAAATTTACGCCTTCGAGCAGTTTGTCAACGCCTCCCCTATCCGTCAGGGGCTGTTCCTCCACTGCCCGCAAAATGCCTATCCGCTGCTGCGCGAATTTGTTGACAGGCGTTTTAACTGCAAACGCCGTTTAGATGCGATGACGGCAGATTTTCTCATGGCGGAAAAACTGTTCGGCACAGACATCCTGCACCAAATGGAAGACTACCGCTTCCATTTGGTCTTGGCGCACCTTTCAGACGGCATCAGCTTGTGGCTCAACCGCAACGACAACTGCGTCGAAGAAGGCGCGTGGTCTTTATCTTTGCGCGACGAAGCAGGCAACCGGCTGTATATGGCGACTTTCGCCTTTGTCGGCACACACCTGCTGACAGCCTCCGTACAAGGGCCTGCGGGTGAAGAAGCCAAAGACACTGTCCGCCGCATAACCAAACAACTTCACGGCTTGCGTCCCCAACAACTGATGGTAACCGCCCTGCAATATTTCGCCGCCGTACTCGGCTTGGACGGCGCAATGGGCATTGCACAAAAACATCAGGTCAAACTGCGCTGGAAACTTAAAAAGCGTGTCAAAATGAATTACGACGCATTCTGGCAGGAATACGGCGCAAGTTTGGAACGGGACGGCTACTGGCATCTCCCCCAAACCCCCGCCCGCAAAGACCTTGCCGACATCGAAAGCAAAAAACGCTCGATGTACCGCAAGCGTTATGAAATGCTGGACAACATGGTTGCAGAGATGAAGGACGGTCTGAAAACAGAAGCACGCGGCATTTCAGACGGCATCCAAACGGAAAAACCGCTCCGCCGGACAGCCTGACGCGAAGACTATCGAATTGATATTTTAGAGAAAGAAGCTCTTATGACCTGGGAAACCGTAATCGGCTTGGAAATCCACGTCCAATTGAACACCAAATCCAAAATCTTCAGCGGCGCATCGACCGCATTCGGCGCAGAACCCAACGCGCACGCCGGCGTGGTGGAATGTGCTTTGCCGGGCGTACTGCCGGTAATGAACCGTGAAGTCGTTGAAAAAGCCATCAAATTAGGCTTGGCTTTGGATGCGAAAATCAACCGGAAAAACGTGTTCGACCGTAAAAACTACTTCTATCCCGACTTACCAAAAGGCTATCAAATCAGCCAGTTGGACTTACCGATTGTCGAACACGGCAAATTGGAAATCGTAGTCGGCGACGATGTGAAAACCATCAACGTAACCCGCGCCCATATGGAAGAAGACGCGGGCAAGTCCGTACATGAAGGCTTGAACGGCGCGACCGGTATCGACCTGAACCGCGCCGGCACGCCTTTATTGGAAGTGGTGTCCGAACCCGAAATGCGCTCCGCCGCCGAAGCCGTTGCCTACGCCAAAGCCTTACACAGCTTAGTAACCTGGCTGGACATTTGCGACGGCAATATGGCGGAAGGTTCATTCCGCGTCGACGCAAACGTATCCGTGCGTCCGAAAGGTCAAGCAGAGTTCGGCACGCGCCGCGAGATTAAAAACCTCAATTCCTTCCGCTTTTTGGAGCAGGCAATTAATTACGAAGTGGAAGCGCAAATCGAGATTTTGGAAGACGGCGGCAAAGTACAGCAGGCAACCATGCTGTTCGACCCTGAAAAAGGTGAAACCCGCGTGATGCGCTTGAAAGAAGACGCGCACGACTACCGCTACTTCCCCGACCCTGATTTGCTGCCCGTCATCATTTCAGACGCCCAAATGCAAAAAGCCAAAGCAGAAATGCCCGAGCTGCCGAAAGAAATGGCAGCGCGTTTCGTGGCGGATTACGGCGTGTCCGAATACGACGCGCGCCTGCTCACCGCAAGCCGCGCACAGGCCGCCTATTTTGAAGAAGCCGCCAAAGAGAGCGGACAAGGCAAGCCGACTGCCAACTGGATGAACGGCGAACTCGCCGCCACGCTGAACAAAGCCGGCCTGGAACTTGCCGACAGCCCGATTACCGCCCCGCGCCTCGCCGCGCTGGTAGGCAAAATCGCCGACGGCACATTAAGCGGCAAACTGGCGAAAAAAGCCTTTGAAGCCATGTGGGCAGAACCCGAAGCCACCATTGCCGAAATCATCGAAAAACACGGTTTGCAACAGATGACCGATACCGGCGCGGTTGAAGCGATGGTGGACGAAGTGCTAGCAAACAACGCCAAAGCCGTGGAACAGTTTAAATCCGGCAACGAAAAAGCCCTGAATGCGATTGTGGGACAAGTGATGAAAGCCAGCAAAGGCAAAGCCAACCCCGCGCAAGTTCAAGAACTGATTAAAGCCAAACTTGCCTGATAAGCAAGATGCCGTCTGAAACCCAGATCCGACGTTCAGACGGCGTTTTCACAGTCTGTCCACATTAAAACAGCATAAAAAACAATATTCCATGAACCACACCGTTACCCTGCCCGACCAAACCACCTTTGCCGCCGGCGACGGTGAAACCGTTTTGGCCGCTGCCGCCCGTCAAAACCTCAATCTGCCCCATTCCTGCAAAAGCGGTGTCTGCGGGCAATGCAAAGCCGAACTGGTCAGCGGCGATATTCAAATAGGCGGACACTCGGAACAGGCTTTATCCGAAGCAGAAAAAGCGCAAGGCAAGATTTTGATGTGCTGCACCACTGCGCAAAGCGACATCAGCCTCAACATCCCCGGCTACAAAGCCGATGCCCTACCCGTCCGCACCCTGCCCGCACGCATCGAAAGTATGGTTTTCAAACACGATGTCGCCCTCTTGAAACTTGCCCTGCCCAAAGCCCCGCCGTTTGCCTTCTATGCTGGGCAATACATCGATTTACTGCTGCCGGGCAACGTCAGCCGCAGCTACTCCATCGCCAATTCGCCCGACCAAGAAGGCATTTTGGAACTACACATCCGCAGGCGCGAAAACGGTGTCTGCTCGGAAATGATTTTCGGCAGCGAACCCAAAGTCAAAGAAAAAGGCATCGTCCGCGTTAAAGGCCCGCTCGGTTCGTTTACCCTGCAGGAAGACAGCGGCAAACCCGTCATCCTGCTGGCAACCGGCACAGGCTACGCCCCCATCCGCAGCATCCTGCTCGACCTTATCCGCCAAGACAGCGGCCGCGCCGTCCATTTCTACTGGGGCGCGCGTCATCAAGATGATTTGTATGCCCTCGAAGAAGCACAAGGGTTGGCATGCCGTCTGAAAAACGCCTGCTTCACCCCCGTATTGTCCCGCCCCGGAGAGGGCTGGCAGGGAAGAAAAGGGCACGTACAAGACATCGCGGCACAAGACCACCCCGACCTGTCGGAATACGAAGTATTTGCCTGCGGCTCTCCGGCCATGACCGAACAAGCAAAAAATCTGTTTGTGCAACAGCATAAGCTGCCGGAAAACTTGTTTTTCTCCGACGCATTCACGCCGTCCGCATCATAATTCCCCGGTATAAAAAAGATTCAGGCTTTCCGTTCGGAACACAAAAAACTTCCCGTCCGTATTTTCCCCATAAAAAATGCCGTCTGAAACCCAATTCCGGCTTTCAGACGGCATATGTTTTTTCCTGTTCAAGGCGACAGCCGCTCGCGTATCCAGCCACCATCCAGCAAACGGTATTGGATGCGGTCGTGCAGCCTGCTCGGCCTGCCCTGCCAGAACTCAAGCAAATCGGGAATCACAATATAGCCGCCCCAATGCGGCGGACGCGGCACATGCAGAGGATGTTTGAGTCCGACCGCCGCCGCCTTTGCCACCAATACCGCCTTGTTCGGAATCACCTCGCTCTGCGCGCTTGCCCACGCACCCAAACGGCTCTGATACGGGCGGCTCTCAAAATATTCGTCCGACAACTTCTCCGACAGCCTTTCAACACGCCCTTCCACGCGCACCTGACGCTCCAGCTCCGGCCAAAAAAACGTCATCGCCGCAAATGGATGAGCATCCAGCGAACGTCCCTTACGGCTGTGATAATTCGTAAAGAAAACAAAACCTTCAGAATTAACTTCCTTCAGCAGCACCATACGGCTGTTGGGTCTGCCGCGTCCGTCGACCGCCGCCACATTAACCGCCGTCGGCTCGTTGACCTGTGCGCGTACCGCCTCGTCCAACCACCGCTCGAACTGCTCGATCGGATTGTCGGCGCAATCGCCTTCCGACAATTCCCGTTTACTGTAATCTTCCCGAATATTGTGCAAATCCATTTACCGCTCCTCTTGTCATTTGAAAGATTCTACCCCCGCACGCAAACCGATTTCAACCGTTGCACAAACTTTGCCTCGCTTCTCCAAACCTCAGGACACAACGATTTCATCCGCAAAACCGCCGCATAAGGTACAATATCGAACCGTCCGACCGAGGGCGGCATTTTATCAACCCGTCCTGCCGCACACGCCGCAGAAGAACCGCCTTATCAGGCGAGTTAGGAAAAATGATGTCCAAACAGCCCACCAGCAAACGCCAATGGCGCGACGGCGTAGCCCCGTCTGCCAAGAAAACCGCCAAACCTTTCAAAAGCAAAGCCCGTCCCAAAGACGAAACGGGCAAAACCGCATCCCAACCTTACGGACAAAAAGCTTCAGACGGCATCAAACCTCAAAACCTCCCCAAACAGCGCGCCGCCAAAGCCAAAAAACTCGTCGTCCGCAATCCCAACCAAAAAATTATGGAACACGCGCGCGATTTAAAAGAACGCCGCAGCGACCTATCGCGCATGGAACCCGAACGCCTGCAAAAAGTGCTTGCCGCGTCCGGCGTCGGCTCGCGCCGCGAAATGGAAGAATGGATCAACAACGGCTGGGTAACGGTCAACGGCAAAACCGCGCAACTGGGCGACAAAGTCACCCCCGACGACCACGTTACCGTCAAAGGCAGCATCATCAAACTCAAATGGGCCGACCGCCTGCCGCGCATCATCCTATATTACAAACAAGAAGGCGAAATCGTTTCCCGCGACGACCCGCAAGGCCGCGTCAGCATATTCGACCGCCTGCCGCAGGCCGCCAGCAGCCGCTGGGTCGCCATCGGACGCTTGGACATCAACACCAGCGGACTTCTGATTCTCACCACCTCCGGCGAACTCGTCCAACGTTTCGCCCACCCCAGCTTCGAAGTCGAACGCGAATACGCCGTGCGCGTACTGGGCGGGCTGACCGGCGAACAAATGCGCGTCCTCACCGAAGAAGGCGTGATGCTCGAAGACGGCTTGGCAAAAGTCGAACGCATCCGCGAACAAGGCGGCGAAGGCGCGAACAAATGGTACAACGTCGTGATTAAAGAAGGCCGCAACCGCGAAGTGCGCCGCATTTTTGAAAGCCAAGGACTCACCGTCAGCCGCCTCGTGCGCGTCGGCTTCGGTCCCATCGGACTGCCCAACCGCCTCAAACGCGGGCAGTTCTACGAACTCAACCCCGCCGAAGTCGCCAACATCATCAAATGGGCGGACATGCTGCTGCCGGGCGAACGCCGCCGCAAAAAAGCCTAAACCCGCCAAAACACAAAAATGCCGTCTGAAACATCTACTGTTTCAGACGGCATTTTGTTCGGGCGTTTTCAGGAGAAAAGGTCGAGTGCTTTGACAAAGATCATCACCACGCCGTAGGCGAGCGGTATGACGGCCAATGCCCAACGCCACCAGACCGATATGCCGCCGCCGGAAACTTTTTCGCCCACAAGGTAAGCGTCGGATATGGCGGTTTCGTCATCGGGGTTGCCGCTGTGTGCGGCGGTTTTGATGTCTTTTTCGTGGTGTTTTTCGTGTACGGATTTGACGGCGAGGTTGCACAACAAACCGATAATCAGCAGGCACGCCATGATGTACATGGTTACGCTGTATGCCTGTGCCGCCGGTATGCCGCTGTCGATTTGGCTTTGGCGTATGTAATTGACCAGTACCGGGCCGATGACGGCGGCGGTTGACCAGGCCAGCAGGATGCGCCCGTGAATCGCGCCGACCTGATAGGTGCCGAACAGGTCTTTCAGGTAGGCGGGAATGGCGGCAAATCCGCCGCCGTACATGGAAATAATCACGCAAAAGCCGATGATGAACAGGGCTTTGCTGCCGCCCTCGCCGATGGAGGGAACGGCGAAATACAGCAGCGAACCGAGTACGAAGAAAATGGTGTAGGTGTTTTTGCGTCCGATTTTGTCGGAAACGCTCGACCATAAAAAGCGTCCGCCCATGTTAAACAGGCTCAGGAGGCTGACGAAGCCTGCCGCCGCACCTGCGCCGACTGACGCCTGCCTGCCTACGGAGGTTTCGGAAAAGAGTTCCTGAATCATCACGGATGCCTGACCCAATACGCCAATGCCGGCGGTTACGTTCAGGCACAATACCCAGAACAACAGCCAAAATTGCGGCGTTTTCATGGCTTGTGACACGTTGACATGATTGCTGCTGACCAGCTTGTTTTGCGTTTTCGGCGCGGTATAGCCTTCAGGTTTCCAGCCGTCGGCAGGTACGCGGATGGTAAACGCGCCGAACATCATCAGTGCGAGGTAAAGCAGGCCCAATACGGCGAAGGTTTCAACAACCCCGACTGAAGCGGCGTTTGAAAAGGCGTTCATCAGTGATACGGAAAGCGGAGAGGCCAGCATTGCGCCGCCGCCGAAACCCATAATCGCCAAACCGGTCGCCATACCCGGCTTGTCGGGAAACCATTTCATCAGTGTGGAAACCGGCCCGATGTAGCCTAAGCCTAAGCCTACGCCACCGATGACGCCGTTGCCCAAATAAAGCAGGAAGAGGTTGTGCGTACTCACGCCGAATGCGGATACGAAGAAGCCCAGGCTGAAACAGCAGGCGGCGGCAAATATGGCTTTGCGCGGCCCTACCCGTTCCATCCATGTGCCGAACAGGGCGGCCGACGCGCCCAGCATCGCGAGTGCGATACTGAAAATCCAACCTACGGTCGTCAGCTTCCAATCTCCGGCCGCCGATTCGGTTATGCCGATAAGTTTGGTCAGTGGCGCGTTGAATACGGAATAGGCGTAAATCTGCCCGATGGCAAGGTGTACCGCCAATGCTGCGGGCGGTACGAGCCAACGGTTGAAACCCGGCTTGGCAATGCTTGCCTCACGGTCTAAAAACTTCATAACATCCTCTTTCTGTCAGTTGAAAAATAAAATTTCATTTGCTCAATGGAAACTTATTGAAAACTATAAAAAAATATCGGATCGGTTTTTTATCCGCCCCAAGATGCCCCGTCTGAAACATTTCGGGTGTACGGAAAGGTTTCTGTTTTTTCCGACAAATTCCTGCGGCTTTTCGCTTCCGGATTCCCGCTTTTGCGGGAATGACGAATTAAAGATTATCTTAAGGTCAAGGGACTGGATTCCCGCTTTCGCGGGAATGACGGCGGCGGGTTGCTGTTTTTTGTTTATAAATTTCTGTAACTTTGGATTTCAGCCATCTTCAATAAATTATCGAAACGTATCAATCGTCATTCCCGCGCAGG